>NZ_VRVG01000108.1:0-19349 GCF_008040085.1 Methylobacterium sp. WL7
GCAGCAGCGCCAGATACGGCGCAACCAGCGCCCATTCCTCATCGGACACGTCAGAGGGATAGCCGGCACGACCTGCGCTCATGCCCAAAAACGCAAACCTCACCCATTCAGTTCATAACAGCCTCTAGACGACGCCGTGCAAACCCGAATGCGAGCGCGCTGCTGCTGATGACCGCTCTCGGGGCCGACGTAAACATTGCGGAACAGCCGGGTTGGGCCGGTCTTAGCCCGTCCGCGTTTCAGCGGGCCCTTCTTCGAAGCGGACGCGCCGCTTTCGGCCAGATTACGCCGTTCCAGATAGCTTGTATGAACGTCTGTGATGGGTGGGGAGCCGACACTGGCACCTAAGCGCCCTAACGTCAGCAAGCGGCCTATAGCAGACCGTCTGCTGAGAGGTGGCCATGGCGTCAGGCAATCAGGTCGACCCCCAGCCCAGGATCGACGCTCGTCCGAACAACGCAGCCCGGCCCGATCCGCGCACCGTCGCCGATGCGGATGGGGCCAAGTACCGACGCTCGGCTCTCCACGGTGACGCTATCGCCCAGGACTGGCAGACCAGGGCCGGCCCCGATGTCCGCTGTGGGGGCCCTAGTTAGGCCCCCAATCACGACTTGCCTGCCCAGGGCCGCGCAGCGACCGACCGCTCCCGCGATCACGACCCCATTTGGCTGTGGCATGTACAGGCCGTCCCCGATCTGGCTCGACGGCGTGATGTCAGCGCCGGTCCACCAGATGTTAGCGATCCACAGGAACCAGGCCGCTGCCCGCCATTCGCGCTCAAAGGCGTAGCGGGAGAGCCGGTACAGGCAGGACGCTTGGTAGCCGGCCCGCAGGCGCACGGAGCCGTGTCCGTGCCGCCGCCAATGCTCGTGGTCCGCCCGCAGGGCCCCGCGCACTTCCGAGAACCGGGGGCGCCGCCAGGCAGCCCCCTGCCCGCCGTCCGCTTCGCAAGCCGCCGTCACGTGCAATCTCCAAGGTCGGTCGAGCGTCCCTCTAAGGGCCGCCGGCGCATGCCCGGGGCCTGCTCAGCTCTCAGCAGAGCGAGTGACCAGCGCCATCACCCACGGGTTGAACCCCGTGTCCAGCAGCGCGCGGGGCATGCGATTGACGTAGGCGCGCGCCGCCGTGCGCGCGAAGGCCGGAACCCGCGAGAAGTCGAGAAACCCGCCGATGCTGCGGGCCTCCATCGTGTAGGGCAGCCCCTCAAGGTAGCGGTGCACGTCCGGGTAGGCCCACAGAAAGTTGTCGCCCCAGGGCCGGTGGACGGTGGCGCCGAGCCGGCGCGCGAGCCAGCGCTCCCAGGACGCCGCCTGGTTGTCGGGGCCGTGGGCCACGTCGATCGGAAAGGCACGGTTGGGGCCGCCGATCAGCATCCGCCCGCCTGGGGAAAGGACGCGGAAGATCTCCCGCAGCCACTGCTGGCGAACCGCGTGCCAGTCGGGACGGCGGTCAGCGTGACCGTTGGTCGTGCCGACGTGCTCGATGGCGCCGAAGGTGAAGGCGAAATCGATGGTGCCGTCGAGGAAGGGGAGCTCGAACGCGTCCGGATCAACCAGGTAGAACCGATCGGCACTCCGACCGGCCGACGACCAGCGGCGCGTCAGCCCGGGCAGGTCAATGCCGTAGCTCTCGTAGCCCTCCTTTTCCAGGGCCACCGCCATGCCGCCCATGCCGCAGCCAACGTCTAGGATGGTCCGAACCGGAGCCTCCCGCACGATCGGCAGGACAAAGGCCCGGGCCTTGGTCGCCTGGAAGTCGTTCTGCGCGTCGACGTAGGCTTCGTCGCAGGTCTCATCCCGCGTCCAGGCGCGCGGCAGGAGACCATGGTAGCCGTCGAGCGTCGTGATGGGTGATCTCAGCATGGCGGCGGGCTCCCTTGAACCGTGACGTACGATCGGGATCAGCGGGAGAAACCAGGGCCGATCGACATCTGGACCGCTGGACCCATGGTCGGGCAAGGCAGCAGCATGAGCGCCAGCCATTGCTATTTATGGTTGCATGAAATCAATACATGCAACCGGGAAAAGAACGTAGGTGCGGATCGCGTGATGCCATCTGCAGTTGCAGGCATCGGTCCTAACCCATCTCGGAAGTTCGGTTTTCATCTTAGATGGGTATGCCCTGCCAAGACCCCACCACGAGACGGTTCTACGCCTCATGAGGGCCAGCATTCGGGTTCCGGTACAGCCGATGGAGACAGTTTAGGCCCATTCGGGAACTTAGTGACGGTACTGAGATCCTGCGAATGTCTGCTCCCAACAGATTGCAGACCTTAGAATGCGTCTGACTTGCCGTCCGAGAAGGGTCGGCAGCGGAACGACCGCACTGGGTAGTAGGCGGCCTCCCTGCTCAGGAGGTCGGGGACGCTCTTCCGGATGACCCGTTGATCGCAGCCTCGATTGCGGCGACCGCCTCCCCTGGCGTGAGAAGGGCCGTATCCACCACGAGCCTGGGCGAGGTCCGTCCCGGCACCTACGTGCTCTCGCTGGGCCCCAGGGAGGAGGTAAGCATATCGGTGAACCTCGTAGCCCTGACGATCCTGATCTGGCTGATGCGCCGATTGCGCACTTGGTCGCCCGGGCCGCAAGCCTCCTGAGGCTGAAGGCCCATCCGATAAGGCCCACCGGGTCAAGTGGCCGGGATGGTGTCCCGTGCCTAGCCGAACTCCCTTATGGCTCTGCTTCGAGGAGGCGGAGGCACCCACGCGTACCGGTTCAATCGTGGGGAGTCGCCGTGTTTTGCAAACGGCGCATCGTATTGGGATCGATGGGAGGGTCGGCGCCGAGACGGCGGGCCTCGGCACGGTCGGACGCGGCTTGAAGCTTGTCGCCCAGAGTAGCGAGAACCCGGCTCCGATTCACGAAAGCGGTCGCGAATGTCGGACTGAGCCTGACCGCTTCACTGAGGTCCGACAAAGCTGCGCCAAGGTTGCCTGCTCGCTCGTAGATGATACCGCGCAGGTTGAACGCGCCTGCATCGTCCCCTTTCAGCTTGATGGCAACGTCCGCGGCAGCCAGGGCATCCGTTGGGTTGCCTTGGTCCAGAAGGCATGCGCTTCGACCCAGGTGAGCGCGTGGAAGACTTGGTGCGCGGGTTATGGCGGCATCGAAGTCGGCAAGGGCGAGATCAAGATCGTGCTTACGGTAGCGCGCCTCGCCGCGTTCGAGGTAGGCTTGAGCGTTGGCAGGGTCCTTGTGGAGGGCCGCGTCGAAATCGACGATGGCCGCATCGAGCTGGCCGAGCGCAAGCTTGAGCGCTCCACGATAGCGAAGCGCATTGGAATAGGAGGGGTTCAGCCGGATCGCCTCGTCCGTTTCGGAGAGTGCTTTCGTGTTGTCGCTGCCGGCGGACGCAGAGGCGCGATTAAGATGGTACATCGCGTTCGACGGCTCGGCCGCGATGGCTGCATCGAAATCCATCCGCGCCTGTTCAAGGTTGCCCTCGACACGATAGGCGTTGCCGCGAGAGTTCAGATATCGCGCGACGCCAGAGTTATAGAACAAGGCGGCATCGTAGGCAGCGATGGCCCGCCTTGGATCGCCCGCACGGGCATACAGTAGACCGCGTCCCCAATGCGCGTCCGCAAAGCGGGGATTGATCGCCAGCGCGCGTTCGTAATCCGCCGCCGCTTCGTCGTTACGCTTCTGCCTGTAGAAGGCTGCGGCGCGGTTAGCGTAGGCGACAGCGGCTTCGCCTGGTCGCAACCGTATGGCTTCGCTCGCGTCGCTGATCGCCGCGTCGAGTTGCTGCAGCTGTAGGTAAGCGGTGCTGCGGTTGGTGAACGCCGACGCATCCGCAGGACGAAGCCGGATCACGGCATCAAAATCGTCGCGTGCCCGGGAGGGGTCGTTCGCCCTTAGGTAGGCTACACCCCGGGCATGGTAGGCCACCGGATCATCAGGGGAGGAATGGATCGCCTCGTTGAGGGCCGCGATCGCCGCGGTGTAATTTCCCATAGCAAACGCGATCTGGCCGTCTCGAAGACTGGTGTCACTTGCGCTCGCACCGGCTGGAGCGCTGACCCACAGCGCACCAACGAGGAAGACGCACCTACCTAGGTTCATCGGGGTTCCCACATCAAGTTCGCAACCAAACAACAGCTGGCGACAAGCGTCCCGGTTTCAAGTTCTTGCCTCACCACCAAGTGCAAATTTGAGGAAATAATTCCATGGTCGTCTATAGACACACGTTCGCTTCCAGATTTGTAGCAGGCCCGCTATTTTGTCAGGATTGGGTCGGGAGCCGTCCGTTCACTCTATGACCGGGGCGGGTGGATTCGTGCCGGTCTGCTTCTGAGGAGGTAAAAATTGAAGGCGGACTTTCCGTCGTCAGGTAATTTGGCACGGTTTGCGGCGTTCAGTTCCAGAGGCTCTAGTCTATCTGGCGTGAGACAAGACGTTGGGCGTGTCTCAAAAAGCCATCTCGATTGTCGTTGAGGTGCCGCGACGTAGCGGCAGTCATAGTCGGATAGCTGGAGGGCTTCCGTCATGTGCGACCCGGATTTACCCGAGAACCGTCATGAGCTCCGCAAGATGGGGCGAAGGTTTCTTTCGGTAGGAGCAACGGGGACGCTCGTTAGCGGAACCTTCCTGATGCTTACCGATGATGCCTGGGCGACCAACAGCCTGTGGTGGGGCGGCCTGTTCGGTGGGATCATGATCAGCGGCTTCGGCGTCATGATGTGGCGGGATGCCGTGTTTGCTCCGCCGCTCACGCCGGAGCAGAGGCGCTATTACGAGTTTCTACGAGAATGGGGATTTTACGATCATTCGTGATGCTGACCGTGGCGGGTCCGAAATGCTGGTTGATGGGGGGCATGATTGCCTGACCATCGCCAGTGACAACGGGAGCTGCGATCTGACGCTCCTTTCGATGTCATCAGGACCATTCTTCCCCTGCAAGTTCGCGTTTGCCCAACGGATGATATCGTCCAAGGCCTCCGGGGATGAGACAACGGCGTCACGCGCCGCCATCCCGTCGGCGCCGCGTCCGCGGCTTCGGGGCAGCCAGACGATGGGCGGCTGCGAGAGCCGAGCGCAGGGTCGCCTCATCGACGGCAGAGAGATCGCATCTGGTCGCCCCCATCCGCCCCCATCCGCCGGGTACCGGGCTGAAAGCCTCTGGCACCTGCTCGCAGAAAAAATCGCGATGATCCGGGTCGAACATCAGGTTGATGTCGAGGGCGGCCTCATCCAGCGTCGCGAATGACTTGCGCGGCGTCCGGAAGGCGGTCCTGTGGAAGTGTGGGCCAGAGGTTACCGCCTCAAGCGTCGCGATGAGCGTCTTCACGTGTTCGATGTCGACGCCCATCGCTGCCCTTCTTTCAGTCAGTGACTGATCGAAGCGACCGGTTCTCCAGTCACCCGGCGCGGCGCTCGCAGAAGCGCAGCCGGTTCCCGAACGGGTCCGCCACCTCCAGCACGTCGCCCCAGGGTGCCTGCTCGATGCCCGGCTGAGCATAGCCGTAGCGCTTGTCGGTCAGTTGGCGGTGATAGGCATGGACACCCCGCATTGGCACGAACACCGTCGAGCCAGGGCTGGCATCGCCATGGTGCTCGGACAGGTGCAGCCGTAAGCCGGCGCGGGCGACCTCCATGTAGAGGGGCAGACTTGGCTCGAAACGGTGCTCGAACCCAGTCTCGAAGCCGAGGAACCCGCAGTAGAACTCGCGCGCTTTGGCCTCGTCGAAGATACGTAAGATCGGCACCGCCTCCAGGAATCGTGGCACGTTCTCCGCAGGGCGGTCGAGGGCGGCGGAAGCGGTGTTCCAGTCGTCGTGCCCGAGGCTGGCGGCGACGAGTTCGAGGGTGGTCGCGTGCGAGACGGCGAGGTCCCGGGCGGACAGCGCGGCGCGCAGCCGCTTGGCCATAGCCTTCGCCTGGTCGACGGTCGTCATGGTACTCTCCCCAAGCCGGCGTCGGTCTGTCGGTGCCCGCATTGCCGACCCGTCGCCGGTCAGGGATCCGGTGGGGGTGGTCGTCCGCGATGCATTCACCATCCCGTTCCCGGGGCGAGCGGCAGGCAGCATCGGCCCGGCGCCAGGCTACCCCGAGGTCGGTTCGAACGCCAAGACGGCCGCCCGCTCTCGGCAGACTACGACCCCGTGCTAGCGGTGATCTCCTCGAAGGACCCGCTCGCCGCGAGGCGCAGGATGCCCGCTGCGCCACCGTGTGCGTCGAGCCACCGGCTGACTTTGCAGGCGGCCCTGGCGTAGAGGCCCGCGCTCTCTGCTGTCTCTATCCAGGCCGCACGCGCGGTCGGCAGGTCGCCGCCTGGTTCCACAAGACAGCGCTCCGCGCCTGGTGCGAGGTAGCGTGGATCGTCGGACACAACCACGGCAAGCCCCTCGTCGAACCATTGCGGCACGGTGCGCGCGAGCGTTGCCCTAAGGCCGATCCGCCTATGGAGTTCGGCGTGAGCCAGTTCATGGGCCGCGATAACGGTATCGGCCCCCCGGGGTGACAGGATCAGCGCTCGGTCGAGCAGGGTGACGTCGCGCGAACCGCCGCCGAGGGGCCGGTAACAGGCCTCGGTCGCGCAGAGCAGCACGCGGGGGGACGACCGCAGGTCGCCGTAGAACTCGCGTACCCGGGCGCGCGCCGTCTCGATTGTCGCCTTGGCAGCGGCGCGACGGTCCGGGGACATGTCACCCTCGACGTAAACGCCGTCGCCCAGATCGGTGAAACCGTAGCAGGACGGGCAACCCGCGGCGGCTGCGGCTGGGTAGGTAAAATGGAGGGCCGCGGTCGCGGCGGCTCCCACGATGAGGAGCAGAGCGATGATTCTCTTCATCGGTTCCTCTCCCCCGTTGCGGGCAGCAAGGACTGCCGGAAGGCACAGAAGTCGATCCTGTCGCGGCGCCATCTCTCGCGCCAGCCTAACGACGGTCTCCGCCAGAAGGGGCTCACGGTGAAGTGATCTGGCCTGTCGCCATCGCCCGACCTGCCGGCCAGCTCATTCAACGTCGACCGGCAACGCCTCTGACGGCGAGATGCCAGTAGACCGCGCCGCCCACCGCCCCGGCGGCCGCGGCTTGCACCAGGTGATCGACCGTGACGGGCAACAGGCGCCCCAGGACGAGACCGATGGCGGCACCGCAGGCCATGTGGATGGCCGGGTGGCGCAGGCCCAACCGGACCGAGACGGCCAGGCACAAGAGGAAGCCCGGCATCGCGAAGACCGTCACGAACAACGTGGCCATGACGAAAGTGATTGCAACCGAGCCCCAGTCGGATGGGAAGACTAACTCGGCGAAGATTGGGGGTGAAGGCTCGACCAGCGCGGCGGACGCTCCCGCCAGCATCAAGACGGTTATCGCCGCCGCCACGGCGGCGAGGTAGCCGCCGAGCACCCGCACGACCGGGTCTCGGCGTTGGTCTGTCGTGGCTCGGTTCGGCGTCGTAGCCTCCCAAGGTGTGTTCTTAGGCGACGTTAGCCCGCCATGTTACCACCGGCAAAGTCTCGGGCACGGCCGCGATGATGGTTCCGTCCGCAAGGAGCCTCGCAATGAAGCAGGCATGCCTCGCTGTCCTGATGCTCTGGTCGACGGCGGCGGCGGCGGAGGTGCCGACGCTCTGCGCGGACGCCCCGAACCAGATCGAGGGGACGCTATGCGCCAAGCGCAGTTGGACGATGCCGAGGTCGGCCTCGCGAAGGCACAGGATGCCCGGCAGGCCAAGCTCGATCCGAACGGGCGGCGCAACCTCGACCCTGCGCAAAAGGCATGGCGGCGCTTCCGCGACCTCGAATGCCAGCTTGAGACCGGCTACGACGCTGAGCACCCCGATAGGAACGGCTCGATCATGCCCATGCTCATCGAGGAATGCGAGACCGCCATGACCGAGCGCCGGACCCGCGACCTGACGGACCAGTTGGCTTGCCCGGGCGGGGACATGTCATGCGAGCGGTAAGCGTCCTGCGGCACTCGGCGACCTACCTCGGGGCATCCGCGGCATTCGCTATCGTGGCGCCGGCTGCCTAAGCGGCAAGCTTTGACTGCGCCAAGGCGTCGACTGGAATGGAGCGCCTCGTCTGCGGGGATGCCGCCCTCGGTGCCCGGGACGAGATCATGGCGAGGCTTTACGCGGCCGCCCTGAAGGCCGGCAAGCGCGATGGGGTCGAGGCGCGGCAGCGAAAGTGGCTGAGGACCGCTCAGATCTGCAACGCCTCAGTCTGCCTGGCCGAGGCCTACGACAGGCGGAACGCCGAACTACAACGGTCCGAGGGAGGGACCATCGTCGGCACGGACTTCTTCAGCGAGGAGCCCAAGGGCAACCACGCGACCCTCAACGTCGTGGGGCCGGTCCACGGCTTCGCCAGCGTGTCCCTTTCTTCGACGTACATCGGGGCCGGCGGCGAGGAGGCGGGCGATGTGTTCGCCATCGGGACTGACGCCTTGTTGGACCTCCGGGAAGGGCACGCCACCTACTCCGATGGCCCCTGCAGGCTGGCCTTTGCGCCGCTGAATGCGGACCGTTGGGAGGTCACCCAATCCGGCACCTGCGAACTGCCCGGCGGCACGGTATTCGCCGGCGTCTACCGTCGCCTGCCTTGACAGGACAGCGACCGGCCGCCGGTCGCCATTGCGCTCGCGACCCCTGACAAAATCATCGGCTGACAGGCGGTCGATGATGGAAGACGCACCAGCGCGGACGCTCATCAAGGCGGGGCGGGTTCGCTGAGCGTCCGTCCGCCTGCGCCCGGCACGTCCGCTTATGAAAAGAGCTCTGAACTCGTTCTACATCTGGCTCAGGTCGCAAGGAGATCGTCTGCTTTTGCGCCGGACCGCCTCAGAAGCGGACATGCGGCTTTCGGCCAGACTACGCCATGCCGGATCGCCGACCCGCGCCAAAGCGGTCGTTCGGCTCTGCGCCCAAATCGGTCATTCGAAACACCATCGGCGATCCCCTGAAGCGGACGTCAGGAACTCTCATCCTAGTAGCTACCCGCGTCCAACGCCGCACAGCTGAGATCAAACAGGTCAACGGCTTTCACTCGATGCGCACAATGTCCGTTCAGGTTCGGTCCGGGATATCCAGATCGAGCAGTGCTGAGCCCAGCCCCTTACCGTGTGCATCTAGCGCCAACGAGCGCGTCACGCCGCCGCCCAGGGCGCCCTTCAACACGAAATTCAGCGCCCCGATCTTGGGTAGCGCGTAGCGGATGACCTCGCCGATCACGATCTCGCAGAAGTGCTCCTTCACCCGCTCGGGCGTGACATGCGCCTCGAGATGCCCGTAATCCGCCATGTCGTAGGCGATCAGCGCGATGTTCGACGTATTGCCCTTGTCTCCGGTGCGGGAGTGGGCGAGCGCGCGCAGCTTCATTCTTGAGTCTCCCGGCTCTCAGGCTTCAACGAACTGCACGCGCGGCCGGGCGAGCGTCGCCGGGACAAGGACCGACTGCACCGCCACCACCTCGCGTGCCGACTTCCAGGCGCCGCCGCCGCCGGCCGGCCCGTTGGTGTAGAGCGTCTCGACCTCGTTGCCGATACGCACCGCCTCGGCGAGGGTCTCGGTGCGACCGGCGACGCGGAGCCGGACCTCGTATGGCTCCCGCCCGCCCGACAGCGCCTCCCCGTGCAGGCTATCGACGCCGATCAGGTCGCAGCGCAACTCGCTCACCACCACGCCAGTGAGCGCAAGGCGCTCACGCACCACCTCAAGGGCGAGCCGACCTCGGGCCAGGGCGCCGGTTCCGGCGTAGGAGATCTGCCCCTCGCCGATGTAGGAGTCGACGTACCCGACTGAGACCTTCAGGAACCCAGTCGCCGGCGAGCCCGTCGCACCTGTCGCCCGCACGCGATTCGGGCCGATCTGTTCCATCTCGACCTCGGAGAAATCGCCGACCACATCAGGCTGGAGATAGCGGGCCGGGTCGTGCACCTCGTAGAGCATCTGTTCCTTGCAGGTGGCGAGGCTGATCCGGCCACCTGATCCGTCGACCTTCGTGATCTCGACTGTCCCATCCTCCGCCACGATACCGATGGGAAAGCCGAGGCGCGCCAGACCTGGGACGTCCTTGCAGCCGGGATCGGCGAAGTAGCCGCCGGTAATCTGGCCGGCGCATTCGAGCAGATGGCCGACGAGGGTGCCGCGGCCCAGGCGCTTCCAATCGTCCATCGCCCAGCCGAACTCGTGAACCAGGGGAGCGAGGAACAGGGCCGGATCGCCGACGCGGCCGGTGACGACCACGTCGGCCCCGTCCGCGAGGGCTGCGACGATCGGGGCCGCGCCGAGATAGGCGTTGGCCGAGACGATGCGGTTGCCGAGGCTGGCCGCTGGCGCGCAGCTCTCCTCCAGTGTGAAGTCGCCGGCTCGCACCGCGTCGAGCAGGTCGTCGCCCGTGACGGCGGCGATCCTCAGCCCGGTAAGACCGAGGTTCCGCGCCAGTGTCTGGGTCTTCTGCGCGGCGGCGATCGGGTTGGCCGCGCCCATGTTGGTCACGATGCGGATGCCGCGGGCCCGGCACGGCGCGAGCACCGCCCGCATGCGAGCCTCCAGCAGCGGGTCGTAACCGCCCTCCGGGTCTTGCAGCTTGGCCTGCTGAGCCAACGCGATTGTGCGCTCGGCCAAGCACTCGAACACGAGATAATCGATCTCGCCCCTTTCTGCGAGTTCGACTGCGGGCTCGATACGGTCGCCGGCGTAGCCCGCGCCGGCGCCCAAGCGGACGGTTCTCATGGACGGATCTCCGCTGTCAGAGGGGGAAGACGCCGAGGACGACGCAGGCGAAGGTCATCACCACCGAGGCCGCGAGCAGGAACGGGAAGGTGAACTTCTGGTGGTCGGCGAGATCAATCCCGGTCAGGCCGCAGACCAGGAAGGTCGCCGGCGTCAGCGGGCTCACAGGAAAGCCCGTGGTCATCTGACCTAACAGCGCGCCCTGCGCGACCTGTACCGGCGGCACGCCGAGCTGGTGGGCGACCTCGGATACGACGGGCAGGACGCCAAAGTAGAACGAGTCCGGGTCGAACAGCATCGACAGCGGCATCGACACCAGGCCCAGCGCGAAGGGGATGTGGCCGCCCATTTCCGGCGGCACGAAGGTCACGGCGGTCTGGGCCATCGCCTTGAGCATGCCGGTGCCCTGCATGATCCCGGTGAACACGCCGGCGGCCAGGAGAATCGAGGCCATTAGGATCGCGGCTTTGGCATGCGCGTCGATGCGCTGACGCTGGGCGTCAACCTGCGGATAGTTGATGATCAGCGCCAGCGCCGTGCCGAGCATGAACATCAGGGCCGGTGGCACCTTCTCGGCCATGAACACCATCGTCCCGAGAATGGCGACGGTGAGTAAGATGTTGATCCAGAACCGGCCCGGACGGCGCAAGGCTCGCTCTGCATCGCTCAGCGTGCGGGCAATCGTAGCCGAGCCGGGGGCGATCCCCGCGGCGGCGGTACCGGGAGCAAGCGCGAGACGACGCTCCTCCCGCAGGCCGAGCCAGTACGAGACGGCGAAGATAAAAACCAAGCCGACCAGTTGCACCGGCACCAACGGCGAGAAGATTTCCGGGACCGGCAGCTTAAGCGCAGCCGAGGCGCGGATCATCGGCCCGGTCCAGGGCAGGAAATTGACTCCCGCCGCCATCGACGCGGCGCATGCCAGGATCCGCCGGTCGATCCCGACCCGGTCGTAGAGCGGCAGCATTGCGGGAATGGTGATCAGGAAGGTCACCGCGCCCGAGCCATCGAGATGAATGAGCAGGGCAAGCAGGGTGGTCCCCGGCACGATCCGGGTCGGGCGCGTCCCGACAGCAGCGAGGATCCGATCGACGATCGGATCGAGCATTCCTGCGTCGCTGACGATGCCGAAGAACAGGATCGCGAACACGAACATGCCGACGACACCGGCGAGGTTCTGCAATCCGGTCAGGACGAACTTGCCGGTGTCGAGCCCGAACCCGCCGATCAGCGCGGCCGCCACCGGTATGACGATCAGGGCCACAAGCGGGGACATGCGCTTGGTCAGGATCACGGCGAGCAGCAGCGCAATCGTGCACAAGCCGAGCAAGGCCAGCATCTGTTCCTCCCGATGGACTGCAGCGCTGTTTGAGTCCGCGCTTCTGCCCGACCAGAAAACGGTGAGGTACTGCATGATGCAATTGAAAAGATCGGATGGCAGGGATAGCCGGAGATTATGGATCTCAATCTGCGACAGGTGCGGGCCTTTGTGTCCGTCGTCCAAGCCGGAAGCTTCACCCGCGCCGCCGCCCTGCTGAACCTGTCCCAGCCTGCGCTCACGGTGCAGGTTCAGCGCCTTGAGGAGATGCTCGACGCACGTCTCCTCGACCGTACCAGCCGCACGGTCGCGCCGACGCGCCTTGGCCGCGAGTTGCTGCCGGTGTTTCTTCGGGTCCTGCGGGACCTCGACGCGGTAGTGATCGACACCCGCGATCTTGCAGTTCAACGCCACGGGATTGTGCGCGTCGCAACGCTGCCATCCTTCGCGGCGAGTTCGCTATCGGAGGCGATCGCTCTCTTTCGTGCCGCGCATCCGCGCATGAAGTTCGTGATCAAAGACGTGATCGCGCAACGGGTGCTCGACCTCGTACGAAGCGAGGTAGTCGATCTGGGTATCGTCGGCGGCGATATCTGCGATCCGGAGATCAGTGTGCTGCATCGGACCAATGATATTTTGCACGTGGTCTATCCCCGCGACAATCCGATCAGCGTGTTGCCGAACGTCACCGTCGAAACTCTGGCCGCGTATCCTCTGATATTGATGGATCCTGCCACGAGCGTGCGGACCGTAGTCGATTTGGCATTTACCGCAGCTGGTCGGCTCCCCATCGTGGCCTGCGAGGCGACTTACATGATGACCGCAGTCGGCATGGTTCGGGCCGGCCTCGGCCTGACGATCCTACCTGGCTCGGCGCGTGAGATACGGGCTGAGCCCGAACTTCATTCGCGTCCGATCGATGATCCGCACTTCAAGCGTCCGGTCTGCCTGATCAAGAAAGCAGGCCGGACGATACCCACAGCTGCCGAGGCGTTTTGCATGCTGTTGTCAGGACTGATCGTACACCCGGTGGGTTAGTCGGGCTGAACCATGCCAGGTTTCCCGGAGGCTCCCACGCTTGAGAGGATGGAGCGATGACGAAGTGACCCCCACCATATTCCCCCGAGATCCGCGCCCGAGCGGTGCTGATGGTACTGGACCCACCAAGGCGATCGCGGCATCGCAGCGACTAAGGCTGCGCTGGCCGGGACGGCGTATGTCTAGGCAGGAAGGAGATGCAGCCTTTACGCCTTCGACCTAGATGGCAGCGGCCGGATCAGCGTGGTGATCAAGCGGCATTCCGACTGCGGCGTGTTTTGCCTCACGGTGGTGATCGACGGTAAGGACTTCGCGTCAATCCCGCGAGGGCGGTCTGAGCCTGACCTTGGTCGAGAAGTTCGCACAGTGTCTCGGTGGCCGGGTCTAACGTGGCTCGCCGGAGCGCGGAACACGGTCGGCCACATGTTTTCCGATGCCGCTTCGAAGTCGATCGCGTTGCCCGATGCCTCGCGACCTACCGGTCGGACGGCCGGAGAGCCAGCACGTCGGCCAGGGTCACCGGTCGGTTGATTTAGCTGCATAGATGCACGAGCGTCGACTGCCGGAAGCGGAGATCGGCCGTGACTTCCTCCTCGATCCAATCGGGCTTGATGAACGTCTGAGCCTCATGCGTGGGTTCGACTTCGGCCGGCGTGATGCCCGCGAGCGCGCCCCGGAAGACGTCCACCTCCCCACTCAGACCGGCGTATGGAACGCAATACCGGGTCTTCTCGATCAGGCACCTGACGCAGACATCTTGCAGCATCGCCTCGGCGTCGGTGGGCGGGATCTCGTACTCGAACTCCGGTCTGGTGATGCCCCCGTGGACGCGGCTACCTTTTACCGTCAGCCAGGCACGGTCCGTATCAAGCGGTACGCGAACCTTGCCGCGCGCGAACTGGCCGACCAGTCCATCTTGAGGTTACGGGCGCCCTATGCTGCGTCCCGCCACCGTTCGTTCGCCATCAGAAACTTCCGCTCGATCTTGAACCGCATGCCGCTCCCGGACCTGAGTGAAGCGCACGGTTAGTCCGTCAGGTCTAGCGACAGCCAACCAAGGCGTTCGGACCGGGCGCATCGGGTTCATCATGATGTCCGAATAATCGCCAAGCCGCAGATCTGGCTCATCGGAGAAATTCGCGCAGAGGAAGTCATGAATCGTCTCACGTGGGATAATATCTGCCGTCCCTCCGCTGTCTCCGCGACGGCACTCGTAGCTATTCTGTTGGATGTAATGCTGACCGCATAGCGCGATGGAATGTCCGACACCCTTGGACTCACTTCGCTCCCTGCTTGTCGTCCCGAATGCCAACGCCCTTTCACCTGTCCCGCATTACGCTGCGTATCGCGATATTTGATGTCGAAGAACAGAACGGCATTCAAGAACCTGGACATCAAGGGGCGGAAAATTAGGTTCCGATTGTATTCCGCCCGAATGGAAGGTCATAGGCCGGAATTCGGCACGCGGGATAAGCACGATACCTCTAGACCGTCACCTCATCGTCACGGAGGCACTTTAATCCCCGATCAGCGAAATAAATTCTCAAGGTGCCCATGCCCGACGCAATCCTGGCACCGACCGGCACAGTTGGGCCTGTGATGGCCGGTAAACCCAAGCTCGATCACGGCATTCATCCCGGAGGCATCATTGCCTTCCTGCTCGTGCTCGTCGCAGGGCTCGGCTACGCGGTGTTCAGTCTGATCGCCGACATGAACGCCGTCCACCAGGAGCCCCTAGCACTGGGCGCCTTCGCTCTCCTGGGGCTCGCGCTGCTGATCGCGCTCGCCTTCGAGTTCGTGAACGGGTTCCACGACACTGCCAACGCCGTGGCCACGGTGATCTACACCCACTCGATGCCGCCGCTGGTGGCAGTGATCTGGTCCGGGACCTTCAACTTCCTCGGCGTGCTGCTGTCCTCGGGCGCCGTCGCCTACGCCATCGTCACCCTGCTGCCGGTGGAGCTGATCCTCCAGGTCGGCTCGGGCGCTGGCTACGCAATGATCTTCTCCCTGCTCATTGCGGCCATCCTCTGGAACCTCGGGACCTGGGCCCTCGGCCTACCGAACTCCTCGTCGCACGCGCTGATTGGCTCGGTGCTGGGCGTCGGCCTTGCCAACCAGCTGATGGGTGGCCAGGACGGTACATCTGGGGTCGACTGGACGCAGGCGCTCGGCGTGTTCAAGGCACTCGCCTTCAGCCCGATCTGCGGCTTCGTGGCTGCCGCCTTACTGCTTCTCGCCCTCAAGTTCACCGTGCGCCGCAAGGACCTGTACGAGGCCCCCAAGGGCGACGCCCCGCCCCCGCTGTGGATCCGCGGCCTCCTAATCCTGACCTGCACCCTGGTGTCGTTCTTCCACGGCGGCAACGACGGCCAGAAGGGCATGGGCCTGATCATGTTGATCCTGATCGGCGCGGCGCCCACCGCCTACGCCCTGAACCGGACCATGAACGCCGATGCGACTCCGGCCTTCGTCCAGACCTCGGATGCCGCCAGCAAGGTGTTCTCGACCTATTCCGGTGGCGGGGTACGGCCCGACGCCGCCCAGGCCCGCAAGACGGTCGCCGACGCGCTGAAGGCGAAGGAGCTCAACAAGCCGGAGGTGTTCGGTGCTCTGTCCGCGCTCTCGACCGACATCGCGGCGTCGGTGAAGGGCTACGGCTCGCTCCAGCAAGTTCCGGCGGGAGCGACCTCGAACGTGCGTAACGACATGTACCTCGCTTCCGACGCGATCCGCCTGCTGCCGAAGAGCGGCGCGACGCTGTCCGAGGCCGAGGCCAAGACGCTGAAGGGCTACACCGAGCTCCTCAACGAAGGCACGCGCTACATCCCGAGCTGGGTGAAGGTCTGCGTCGCACTGGCGCTCGGCCTCGGCACCATGGTCGGCTGGAAGCGGATCGTCGTCACGGTCGGCGAGAAGATCGGCAAGACCCACCTCACCTACGCCCAGGGCGCCTCGGCCGAGATCGTGGCCGCGGGCACCATCGGCCTCGCAGAGCTCTATGGCCTGCCGGTCTCGACCACCCACATCCTGTCGTCGGGCGTCGCAGGAACGATGGCGGCCAACGGCTCGGGCCTGCAGATGTCCACGGTGCGCAACATGGCGCTGGCCTGGATCATGACGCTGCCGGCCGCGATCCTCATCGCCGGGACGCTGTTCTTCATCCTGCGCCACGTGTTCTGAGACGGATGGAGGCCGGCACCGCGACAACCGCTCGTCGCCTGTGCGACGAGCCGGCGCTTCCGGGGCTGCTATGGGCGATGCGCTTCGATGAGAGTGGCTGCGGTCACCTCGTCGAGCACGGTGAGGCGCTGCCTGCCCCAGGGAACTTCGGCGAGGCATTCACCTGGCTGCACTTCAACCTGAACGACGCGCGATTGCCGGCCGTGATCGACGAAGGACGCCTCGGCCCGCCCCGTCTCGCAGCCGCGGCCTTCGCTAGCGATCCGCACCAGCGCCTCATCGTCGAGGCAGGCCATATCGGCGGCGTCGTGGCCGATCTCGTACGGGAGGCCGGTGAAGGCCCCAGGATCGACGCCGGCGGGCGCTTACATTTCGTCATGGGGCCGCGCCTGCTCGCGAGCGGCCGGCGACATCCCGTCCTCGGACCGGACCTCGCCCGTGACGCCGCTGTTGACGGTCGCGGCATCCTGGCGCCGATCCAACTGCTCGACGTCATCGTCGGGCAGGTCGTGACCTCGATGGCCGATACCGGCGCTCGCCTGGCCGATGAGCTCGACGAGATCGAGGACCACATCCTCGACGAGCGCGTTCGCGGCGAGCGTCGACGCCTCGGCCCGATCCGTCGGGACGCGGTCCGGCTGCACCGGCAGTTGCTGGGACTGCGCGCGGTGTTCCATCGCCTGGAGACCGCTTCGGCCGACGAAGAGGTCCCGGATGCGGCCATCGCCGCGGCCACCCGGATCGCGCAGCGGCTCGACGCGCTTGATCGCGACATGGTCCTGCTCGCGGACCGCAGCCGTCTGATGCAGGAGGAGCTGTCCTCCTATCTCGCGCAGGCCTCGAACCGGCAGCTTTACATGCTGTCGGTGCTCACCGCGCTGTTCCTGCCGCCGACGCTCGTGACCGGGCTATTCGGCATGAACACCAAGAGCCTGCCGCTCGCGGACAACGAGGCCGGCTCCACCGTGGCCATCGCCATCGCCTGCCTCTCGGCGGTCGTCGCCTACGCGCTGATCCGCGTCCTGGGCATCCGGCCGCCGCGGGATTGAGCAAGGAAGCGCGTGCGGCTCAGTAGCGGGTGATGGCGCGAAGGCCGAACACCAAGGCGTTGCGCACCCGGCTGCCGTCGGGATCGCGGGGGTTTGAGATTCCGCCCCCCGGATGGACGACGTACTGCACGGTCGGCTGCAAGGCGATGCCGGGAGCGAGCACGGCCTGATAGGTTGCCTCCAGCAACAGCTCGGCGCTGCGGCGTGGGGCGGGCGTCGCGCTCTGCAGGGCGGCAATCGCGTCGAGCCGCCGCGCCACGCGGGAGATGTGCGTAACGCCAATGCCGAACCCGAGGGTGTCGTCCGAGCGACCGGGGAAAAGGCCGCGATAGGCAATGCCACCGTCGAGGTAGAAATCCACGAGGTTGCGGTCGCCGGGGGACGCCGAGGCCCGCAGGAACACGCTGGCGCCGTCGTTGGGATCGTTCGGCTCCTGGTAGATCGTCTGGTCGATTACCCCGTAGATTCCAGAATCTTCCGAAACCCTTCGGCCGAGTCCGCTCACGGGGTCGGGCATGAGGGCATCGACGCGGCCGAACCGGTGCCAGCCCCCGAACGTCACGGTGCCGGGCAGGCCGGTGTCGCCGGGGCGGGCATTGTAGGCGTATGAAACTTCGGCGATTACGAGCGGCGGATCGGAGACCGGAAAGCGGGTGCCGTTCGGGTTGCGGCGCTGCGGGTCGATCCCGGAGCGCGGGTTGCCTCCGCCGGGCGTGCCGTCGATCAAGCTCGCCTGGAACGAGAGCTCCCGGGTCGGTACGTACTTCAGGCGGACGGTTGGCGCCGAGAGCGGGTAGGCCGGCCCTCCGTCGGTCATGTTCGCGGCGAATATCGCCGGCCAGCCGAAGGTGCCGTTGGTGAACAGGATGCTGGTCTGGCTCACCATGTACTCGGTGTCAGCGGAGAGCTGGCCGACGCGGAGGAACAGCCGGTCGTCGAACAGGCTTTGCTCCAGCCAAAGTTCGGACAGGCGCGAGGCGGGCAGGGCCTCGATCTCGCTGATGGTCATGAGGTTGCCGACGCGCGAGCGAGAGGTGCCGCTTCCCTGGATCTGGTAAACCGTGGCGTGGGCCGTGGTCCCTTTCCATCCGGCCAGGGTGTCGAGATCCACGTCGACGTCGAGATCGAGCAGCGTCAGGCCTGTAGAGCCGCGTCGCAGTCCGCCACGAACATCGCGGTAGGTCTCCGCCACCGTGATCAGTCCGAAGGTGATCCCGTGGCGTTCCAGGAAGGAGCGGTATCCTCCCGGGTCGCCTGCAGCCCCGAGTAGGGGCTGGAACGAGGTCGTCACCTCCGCCGCACGACCGGCCGAGAAGACGGGCTGGGCCACCGAAGTCTGCGGATCACCTCCCGCGCCGGAGGGCGAGCCGATGGCTATGCCTTCGGCCGCAAGCCGTGCAGCCGTGGCTCGTGCCTCAACTCCCTCAGTTTGGGCCGCGCCTAGGTTTGGCGGCAGCCAGAGGGCAAGCGCAACGACGGCAATGATGTTGGTGCGGCGGGAGGAACGCACCTCGATCTCCGATCCGGTTGGAAGCCAGAGCATCTACACAGCTCATCACCGTTCGACGACACGGAGGTCGCTGGAATCATTTACGGCTTTCCGTCGGCATTTATGAGCGTTCAAGCCTTCGTAACGGCTCATGACTAGGAGACCCGCCTCGCCGAACCGGTGGTGTCAACCAGCCCCTACCATGCCGAAGCACCTCTGGATCGATCCGCACAACCCCTACGACCAGCATGAGGTGATGGCGGGGTTCGAGCTGCATGGACTGGTTCCCGCCACGTCGCAGTCATAGACGAACGCGACGACGACCTCCTGGCCGAGCAAAATAGGCGCGCCAAGCCGTAGGGTCTGGACTCGATCAGCACCAGAACGCGATGACGGCGGCGAGAGCGAGGGCTGAGGCGTAGTTACGGGCGAGCTTGTCGTATCGTGTGGCGATGCGGGGGAAGATCTGCCGGTCGTCCTTGCGCGCCGGTCCGGGTTGATCCTTCGGCATGAACGGTTCGATCACCGCCCACTGCGCATCCGAGAGCCAGAACAGCTCCGCCATCGCCGCCTCCGTGCTGCACGCGGCG
>NZ_VRVG01000109.1:0-19279 GCF_008040085.1 Methylobacterium sp. WL7
TCATCGGACCGTCCCGGTTCGTGGCGACGCATCTGGTCATGCCACGCAGACCTCGCATCGCTGCCCGCCGGAATCCAGCCCCGTCAGACCTTCCGGGACATCCCGGAGCCGGCATGCACCACCCGCCCCCGCACCCGGTCCCGGCGCTTGGACTGCCGGTGCGCCTGCCAGACGAGGATCCCGGTGGCGAGCCGGTCCAGGAGGAGCAGGGACAGGCTGCCGATGATCGCCAGCACGCAGACGGCGCCGATCAGGACGCCCCAGATCCCGGGGGCCGGGATAATCATCAGGCACAGCAGGCCGAACACCGCCGCCCCGGGGATCCATCGCGCCATCGTGCCGCCCGTCTTCGATAAGGGTCCCTCCTCATGGATAAACCCCGGGAAGAAGACGCTGATGTATGTTTTAATCTCTATTTGCCGGTCGTTGTGCCTGAAAGCATGGTTTACATTCAATTTCGTCGGTCGATTGCAAGTCTAGTTCTCGTCTCGAGCCGTTCCGGCTCAGCGGTGGCCGCGAGCCGGCCTTCCGGGGCGTGCGCGGGATGCCCCGGAGCGTGCCGGCGGGGGCGGGGGCCTCCGGAGGACCTCGACGCCCTGGCGGCGCATGACGGCATCGGGATCCTGCGCGACCGCCACGTCGAGCCCTGGCGCTTCCAGGCCGAGGGCCGGCGCGTGCAGGTTCCGGATCGCGCCCGGCTCCGGGTCGGCCATGTCGAGGCGGCGCTGCTGGCGGCCCGGGCCGGGCTCGGCCTCGCGCAGCTGCCGCTGTGGCTGGCGCGGCCGCTCCTGGAGGAGGGGCATTGGAGGAGGGGCATTTGGAGGAGGGGCGTCTGCGGCCGGTCCTGGCGGAGCACGCGCCGGCCGGCCTGCCGATCCACCTGGTCTGGCCGACCGACAGCCTGATGACCGCCCGCCTCCGGCTGGCGATCGACGCCCTCGCGGCCGGGCTGCCGGCCGCGCCGGAGCCTCTTACGCCGCCGGGATGAACCGCAGCGTGCCGGCCCGGCGGGTCGGCTGGCCGGTGTCGCTGGTGTGGTTGACCCCGTCCATGACCGGCACCGCGGGGAAGTCGAACGGGCTGACCCCGTCGAGGCAGGCCACGTTCACGGCGTAGAGGTCTTGGTTCGAGCGCCGCTGGTGGTGGGTGTAGATCCCGCAGCGGGAACAGAAGAAGTGCTCCGCCGTCCCGGTGTGGAAGCGGTAGCGGGTCAGCGTCTCCGCGCCCGCCAGGATCTCGACCCCGCCGGCCTCCGCCATCGCGACGACGGCACCGCGCATCCGGCAGTAGGAGCAGGTGCAGCGGCGGATCGAATCGAAGCCGTCGCCGAGGGTCGCCCGGAAGCGCACCGTGCCGCAATGGCACTGGCCGGACCGGATGGTGGCCCGGTCGATGGCTTGGTCGGTCATGGCGCCTGTCCTGTTCCGATCGCCGCCGGGTCCGGTCCGGCCGGGCGCGTGCCTCCGGCGACCGCGCTCACCGTCGCGCCGGGGGTAGCCCCGGGATCCGGGCCGGACAATCCCTGAAAAGCGCGCGCGTCGCGTGAGGAAAAGGCACGCTGGGGTTCCCGATCGGGGCCGCGCCGCCCGGTTTGCCGAGGGCGGGGACGCGGATTGCCATCCCGAAGCTTCATCTGTACCTACTAGTTGGTAGGCGGTGCAGCAGGCGCCGCCGCGGCAACGGCTCCCGAGAGAGCCGCGTTCGGAGGAACACCGGGATGGAGAATTGGAACGGCTACCGGGGCGAGCTGATGGCCACGCTGGGTCAGATCGGCCAGATCAGCCCGGACCTGCTGCACGCCCACGATAAGCTGGCCTCGGCCCAGCCGAAGGTGCCGCAGCTCGACGCCAAGACCCGGGAGCTCATCGCCCTCGCGGTGGCGGTGACGACCCGGTGCGACGGCTGCATCGCCTTCCACACCGACGCCGCCCGGAAGGCCGGCGCGACGAAGGAGGAGATGGTCGAGGCGCTGGGCGTCGCCGTCGCGCTGAATGCCGGCGCGGCGCTGGTCTACAGCGCCCGGGCCTTCGACGCCTTCACGCGCGATCCGGGCTGAGCGGCCCGCGACCGGGGCGCTGCCGCGGGGGCGCCCCGGACCCGGCCGTCGCGCGCCCTATCCCGCCACGTCCAGGCTGCGGGCCTCGCTCACGAGGTGGTAGAACCGCCCGTCGAACATCTGCATCACCGCCTCGGTGGCGGCGTGGGATTCCGGCCGGATCGACGAGGCCAGGCAGGCGTCGAGCGCCGCCTGATCCAAAAAATCCATCTCCAGGATCATGGCGATCGGCCGGGCGTCGGCATCCTTGGAGACCAGGCGCTGCACCCGCACCGCGGTCACCCCCGGGAAGCGCCGCCAGAACGGCTCCAGCTCGTCCCGGACCCGGCGGAAGAACGCGTCGTCCTGGCCGTCGCGCACCGTGCCCTCGTAGATCGCGGTCCTGGTCAGCATCGGGCGTCTCCACAGGTTCGAGCGGTCAACCGGCGAGCGCCGGGTTCGCTCCGCCGGGTTCGCTCCCGCCGGGTGACAGGGCGGCCGCGCTGTCGGCCGGCGCGGTGTTCCCGGCCTTCACCCGGGCGGGCGAATCGGGGTATCGCATCCTCAGCCCATCGCGACGATGCGGGAGAGACCGGGATCCGCCCACCAGAGGGGGACCCGGCGCCGACGGAGCAACCGCCCCGGAAACTCTCAGGCACCGGAACCGTGTCGTCAGGGCGATCTGGAGAGCGGTGCAGCGGATCCTTTCGGGTCCGTGGGTACCCGCCGAAGGGGACGTCCGCGCCAGCCTCGCCAGGGCCGGCCGGATCAAGCTCTCAGGCACCGGGACAGATGGGGCGCGAAAACCGGCCGACCCGCAGGGGGAGGGCCTCACCGCGTCCGCACGTCCCGGAGTCCCCATCATGACCCACATCGCCGTCATCGGCGCCGGCATCACCGGCGTGACCACCGCCTACGCGCTCGCCCGGCGCGGCTACAGCGTCACCGTCCTCGACCGGCAGCGCTACGCCGCCATGGAGACCTCCTTCGCCAACGGCGGCCAGCTCTCGGCCTGCAACGCCGAGGTCTGGAACAAGCTCTCCACCGTGCTCCACGGCGTCCAGTGGATGCTGCGCCGCGACGCGCCGCTGCTGATGAACCCGGCCCCGTCCTGGCACAAGCTGTCCTGGATGGCGGAGTTCATGCGCGAGATCGCCCATTACCGGCAGAACACCGTTGAGACCGTGCGGCTGGCCCTCAAGGCCCGCACCGCCCTGTTCGCCATGGCCGAGGCCGAGGGCATCAACTTCGACCTGAAGACCCGCGGCATCCTGCACTTCTACCGGGACCGGGCGAGCTTCGAGAAGGCGCACGCCGTCAACGCCCTGCTGCGGGAGGGCGGGCTCGAGCGCTACGCCGTGACCCCGGAGGAGATCCGGGCGATCGAGCCGACGCTGGCCGGCGCCTACGCGGGCGGCTTCTTCACGCCCTCGGACGCCACCGGCGACATCCACACCTTCACCCGGGGCCTCGCCGCCGCCTGCGCCCGCAGGGGCGTCCGCTTCGTCCACGACGCCAGCGTCGAGACGATCGCGGCCGGGGCGGGGGGCTACGCCATCGGCTGGCGCAGAACCGATCATCTGGCCGACCGCCCGGCCGCCGCCCCGCAGGCCCTGACCGCCGACGCGGTGGTGATCTGCGCGGGCTGCGCCAGCCGGCGCTTCGCCGCGATGCTCGGGGACCGGGTCAACGTCTACCCGGTGAAGGGCTACTCGATCACCGTGAATTTGCTGACCCCGGAGGCGCAGGCTGCGGCCCCGGAGGTCAGCATCCTCGACGAGGCGGCCAAGATCGTCACCAGCCGGCTCGGCGACGCGCGCCTGCGGGTCGCCGGCACCGCCGAGTTCAACGGGTTCAACCGCGACATCCGGCACGACCGGGTGCAGCCGCTGATCGACTGGACCCGGGAGCAGTTCCCGCTTGTCGACACCGACCGGGTGGTGGCCTGGAGCGGCCTGCGGCCGATGCTGCCGAACATGCTGCCCAAGGTCGGGCGCGGCCGCCGGCCCGGCGTGTTCTACAACACCGGCCACGGCCATCTCGGCTGGACCCTCTCGGGCGCCACCGCCGAACTCGTCGCCGAGGCGGTGGCCGCCGAGCATGCCCCGGAGGCCGCGGGCCTGGATCTGGCGGCCTAGGGCATCGCCCCGAAAAGTGGTTGCCGGATTTCGGAAAAGGTGATGCACATTCAAAGACCTGGCGCATCATGCCGGTTCCGATATCCGGCACGATGCGCCAGGGCATCGTCCCGAGCGATGTGGGCCGGGACGCCTTCAGATCGACAGCGGGACGCCGCAGGAAGACGCGGCGGCCCGCAGAGCCGCGTCCCGTGTCGCCAGGGGCAGCCCATGACGGATCGCCAGTTCGAGATAGCTCGCGTCGTAGGCCGTCAGCCGGTGCGCCTGGGCGAGCACGAGGGTCTCCGTCCAAGCCCGCTCCGGCGAGGGCGGGTCGATCCGGACCGGCAGGTCGCCCAGGATGGTCAGGGCCTGCCGGCGTTCGGCCGCCGTGATGCGCTGGCGCCGCTCGGCCATGAGCATGACGTTGGCGACCTCGAACGGCCACAGGGCCGGAACCGTGGCGCCGGCTTGCGCCACCCGGTCGAGCAGGGCGTCCGTGGCTGCGTCGCCCTCGTCCGGCAGGATCCAGCACAGGGCGGCGGAGCAGTCGAGAACGCAGGCGCTCACCGCCGGCCTTCGTCGCGCAGCGCCCTCATCTCCGCCGCGTCGAACCGCACGCCCCGCGCGGCGATGCCGGCTCGCAGGGCGCGGAGCGCCGCGACGGCCGCCCGCGGAGGATCCGGCGACTCGGCAGCTGGCGGCTCTGCCGGCAACTCGGCTGGCAACTCGGCTGGAATGAGGCGGGCCACGGCCTTGCCGCGGCGCGTGATGACCACCTCGTGCCCGCGCTCGACTTGGTCGAGGAGGGCACCGAGCCGATTCCTGGCATCGAGGACGCTGACGGGATCCATGCGATCATCTAGAGCCGTTCCCGATCGCGTTGCAATCGGGAACGGCTCTAAGTCTTTGATTCCACGCGCTCGCTTGCGCCGAACCGGTATCCACTTCGGCGGCGAGCGCTCTAGCCAGAGGCCTCGCGGTAGGACAAGCGATCCCGGTCGCCGTCCAGGACGGGGCATGGCGGCTGGACTCTCGCGGGCGCCAGCGCCGAGCTTTTGGCCGAGGTGGACCTGGGCGAAACGCGCCCGCCGTTTCGGCGGAACGGACGGCGCGCTTCCTAAGATAATTATGTATACACTACTCGAGCCGCCCCGGATCCCCGAGCCGTGATGCGCATGCCTGCTCCCGATATGCCCCCTGCCTATGTCGACCCCGCCACCGGCGCCTCCCACCCGATCGAGATCCCGCGCTGGCGGGGCGATTCGGGCGGGCCGCTGATGATCTCGCCGCTGCCCGGGATCGACCGGGGGCAGATCGACACCGGGCAGCGCTCGCTCTGGCGCTACGCGGCGGCGCTGCCGGTGGCGGTCACGGATCCGGTCTCGCTGGGGGAGGGCTGCACGCCGCTGGTGCGCCGGCCCTGGCGGGGGCGCCACGCCCATTTCAAGCTCGAATGGTTCGCCCCCTCGGGCAGCTTCAAGGATCGCGGCGCCTCCGTGATGCTGTCGATCCTGCGCCAGCAGGGCATCGACGCGGTGCTGGAGGATTCGTCCGGCAACGGCGGCGCCGCGGTGGCGACCTACGCGGCCGCGGCCGGGATGCGGGCCAAGATCCTGGTCCCGGCTTCGACCTCGCCGGCCAAGACCGTGCAGATGCGCGCCGCCGGCGCCGAGGTCGAGCTGATCCCCGGCACCCGCCAGGACACCGCGGACGCGGCCATCCGGCAGGCCGACACGATCTTCTACGCCAGCCACAACTGGCAGGCGCATTTCCTCCAGGGCACCAAGACGCTCGCCTACGAGCTGTGGGAGGACCTCGGATTCACCGCCCCCGACGCCGTGATCATCCCGTGCGGGGCGGGCAGCAACGTGCTCGGCTGCGACATCGGCTTCTCGGAGCTGCTGCGCCGGGGCGCGATCGCCCGGCTGCCCCGCCTCTACGCGGTGCAGCCGGCCCGGTGCGCGCCCCTGCATGCCGGCTTCCAGGCGCAGGCCGAGGACTTTCTGCCGGTCACCCCGGGCCCGACGCTGGCCGAGGGCGCCTCCATCGCCCAGCCGGTGCGCGGCCGGGCGGTGCTGGCGGCGCTCCGCCGGTCCGGGGGCGGCACCGTGGCGGTCTCGGAGCCGGCGATCGAGGCGGCGCTGATGGAGCTCGCCCGCTCCGGCCTCTACGTCGAGCCGACCTGCGCGATGGCCGCGGCGGCGCTGACCGACCTGACCGCCAGCGGCGCGATCGGGCCCGACGAGACCGTCGTGGCGGTGCTCACCGGCACCGGCATCAAGGCGACGCCGCGCATCGCCGAGCTTTTGGGTCTCGCCCCGTGACCCGCTGACACGACCGCGAAACGAAAAAACGCCCGACCAGGAGGAGACACCCCATGCGCAACAACATTCCCGCCCGCGTCGGCATGCCGGTGGAGGAGGTCGACACCCCCTGCCTGATGGTCGATCTCGACGCGTTCGAGCGCAACGTCGACACGCTCGGCCGCTTCATGAAGGAGAACGGCCTGCGCCACCGCGCCCATGCCAAGACGCACAAGTCCTCCGACATCGCGACCGTGCAGATCGAGCGGGGCGGCGCCTGCGGGGTCTGCTGCCAGAAGGTCAGCGAGGCCGAGGCCCTGGTGAGCGCCGGCATCCGCGACGTGCTGGTGTCGAACCAGGTGGTCGCGCCCCAGAAGATCGAGCGCCTGGCGGCCCTGGCCAAGCGGGCGCGGGTGCTGGTCTGCGTCGACGACCCCGGCAACGTCGATGACCTGTCGGCGGCCGCCGTGAAATACGGCGTCACCCTCGAGGCCCTGGTGGAGATCGATGTCGGCGCCGGCCGCTGCGGCGTCGCCCCCGGCGAGCCCGCGGTGGCGATCGCGAAAAAGATCGCGGCGGCGCCGGGGCTGAAATTCGCCGGGCTGCAGGCCTATCAGGGCCGGGCGCAGCACGTGCGCGACTACGCCGAGCGCAAGGCCCTGATCCAGACGGCGATCGACGACACGAAGCGCACCGTCGACCTGCTGAAGGCCGAGGGGCTCGCCTGCGACATCGTCGCGGGCGCCGGCACCGGCAGCTTCGCCCTGGAGGGCGGCAGCGGCGTCTACAACGAGCTGCAATGCGGCTCCTACGTGTTCATGGACGCCGACTACCAGCGGGTGAAGGACGCGAGCGGCCAGCCGATCGGCGACTTCGAGAACAGCCTGTTCATCGTCACGTCGATCATGAGCAAGGCCAAGGCCGATGTCGCGATCTGCGACGCCGGCCTGAAGGCCCAGAGCATCGACAGCGGCCTGCCCCTGGTGTTCGGCCGGAGCGACGTGGAATACGTCAAGTGTTCGGACGAGCACGGGGTGATCAGCGATCCCGGCAACGTGCTCAAGCTCAACGACCGCCTGAAGCTGATCCCGGGCCATTGCGACCCGACCGTCAACGTCTACGACTGGTATGTCGGGGTGCGGGACGGCCGGGTCGAGGCGGTCTGGCCGGTCACCGCCCGCGGCATGACGTTGTAGGGTAGGGGGCGGCTCCCACCCATCCCCCTCATCCTGAGGTGGCCGCGCCAGCGGCCCTCGAAGGAGGGCTCCAGAGGTCGCGCGGCCGCTGGAGGGCTCCTTCGAGGCCGGGCGATCGTCGATCGCCCGGCACCTCAGGATGAGGGCGCGGATGGGAGAGGCCGAATCACAGGAAAGGCTTGCCGCTCATGCGCTTCATCTCGGAAGAGGAATCCGCCGCCCTGGTCGATCACGCCCTGGCGTTCGCGGCGGCCCGGGAGGCGCTGATCGCCGCGGTCGCACCGGGCACCACCCTGTTCCCGGCGGTGCTCGGGCACGGCTCGGAGCCGGCCAACCGGTTCTCGATCAAGTCGGGATCGACGGCCGCCTATGCCGGCCTGAAGGTCGGCTCGTTCTGGCCGGGCAACCCGGACCGGGGCCTGCCGCGGCACAATTCGGTGATCCTGCTGTTCGACCAGGATGTCGGCCGGGTCGACACGGTGATCGAGGCGGGCCGCGTCAACGCCTACCGCACCGCCGCCGCCGACGCGGTGGCGGCCAGCGTCCTGGCCCGGCCGGATTCGGCGGTGCTCGCCGTGTTCGGGGCCGGCAACCAGGCGGAATTCGAATGCGCGGCGCTCGCCCGGATCCTGCCGATCCGGACCGTGCTGGTGGTGGCGCGGGATCACGATAAGGTCGCGGGGTTTGCCGAGCGCCTGCGGGGGCAGGGGGCCGCGGTCGAGGTGCGGGCGGCCGACCCGCAGGAGGCCTGCCGGGCCGCCGACGTGATCGTGACGGCCACGCCCGCCCGGGCGCCGCTGTTCGAGGCCGATTGGGTCCGCCCCGGCACCCATGTCGCCGCCATGGGGGCGGATGCCAAGGGCAAGCAGGAGCTGCCCCCGGCCCTGCTCGAGCGGGCGGCCCTCTACTGCGACCTGCCCGAGCAGTCGCGCACCATCGGCGAGTTCCAGCACGCCCCCGCGGCGGCGGAGCTGCGGGCGATCGGCGCCGTGCTGGGGAGCGGGCAGGGGGCCCGGACCGACCCCGAGGCGATCACGGTGTTCGATTCCTCCGGCATCGCCCTCCAGGACCTGACCATCGCCCGGGCGATCCTGGCAAAATGGGTTTCCAAAGGGCATGAGCCCTTTGGCGGGTAATCAGGGCGGAGCCCCGATGACGACGAGCAGGGCGCCGCCCTGCACCCGCAAAAGGTCGGGGACCTTTTGAAACCGGGATTTCGCATGCAGGACCGTCAGATCCGGGTCATCGGCATCGGCACGGGCGATCCCGAGCACCTGACCCTCCAGGCGGTGCGGGCGCTGGCCGATGTCGACGCGGTGTTCGTGCTCGACAAGCGCGCCGAGACCGCCGACCTCGTGGACATCCGCAAGCGGATCTGCGCCGCCCATATCCAAAAGCCCCACCGGGTCGTCACCGTCGAGGATCCGCCCCGGGAGCGCCGCCCGGCCGATTACGGCGCCACCGTCGAGGCCTGGCACGCGGCCCGGGCCGAGCGGCTGGAGGCGGCCTTCGCGGCGGAGCTCGAATCCGGGCAGGTCGGGGCGATCCTGGTCTGGGGTGACCCGGCCCTCTACGACAGCACCCTGCGGATCCTCGACCGCATCGCGTCGCGCGGGCGCCTCGCCCTGCGCTACGCCGTGATCCCCGGCCTCTCGAGCGTTCAGGTCCTGGCCGCCCGCCACGGCGTGCCGCTCAACGCCATCGGCGGCCCGGTGCTGATCACCACCGGGCGGCGCCTCGCCGCGGGCTGGCCCGAGGATGCTGAGAGCGTCGTGGTGATGCTCGACGGCGATCCGAGCTTCGCCGGCCTCGACCCGGCGCTGACGATCTACTGGGGGGCCTACCTCGGCAGCCCGGACGAGATCCTGGTCTCCGGCCGCCTCGGCACCGTCGGCGCCGAGATCCGGCGGGTCCGCGCGGAGGCCCGGGCGCGGCACGGCTGGATCATGGATATTTATTTGTTGCGCCGGCTCTGAGCGGGAGAGGCTGCGCCCCCGACCCCGGCGAGCTGCGCTGCGCGCGCGAATATCCCGATCTCGTCCCTCATCCTTCGAGGTCTCCGCTTCGCTTCGCCGCCTCAGGATAAGGGGAGGATGGGAGGACTCGGGCCAGCAGCGCGCCCCGCGAGAACGCCGGCCCCCGCCGTGACCCCGCCGCCACGGACAGGACGGCCCGACCCGGCTAGACCGCCGCCATGCTGCGCTTGCGGGACTACCAGCGCGCCAGCCTCGACGCGCTCGCGGCCGCCTGGGGGCGGGGAGGGGGCGACGCGGCGGCGCCCGGCCATCTGGTCGTGCTGCCCACCGGGGCCGGCAAGGCCCTGGTCATCGCCGCCCTCGCCCGGGAGGCGGTGACACAAAACCCCCTCGCCCGGGTGGCGATCGTCACCCACAGCCGCGAACTCGTCGCCCAGAACTTTTCGGAGTTGACCCGCTACTGGCCGGAGGCGCCGGCCGGCATCTTCTCCGCCGGGCTCGGGCGCCGGGAGGCCGGCGCGCAGGTCCTGGTCTGCGGCATCCAGTCCGTGGCCGACCGGCTCGACGCGGTGGGCCCGCGCGACCTCGTGATCGTGGACGAGGCGCACCTGATCCCGCGGGCCGCCCACACCCGCTACGGCCGGTTCCTGGCCGGCCTGCGGGCGCTCGCCCCCGGGATGCGGGTGGCGGGCTTCACCGCGACCCCCTACCGGCTCGATTCCGGCCGCCTCGACGCCGGCGCGGGCCGCCTGTTTTCCGGGATCGCCTACGAGGCCGATACCGGCGACCTGATCCGCCGGGGCTTCCTGGCGCCCCTCGTCTCCAAGGCGACCCTCACCCAGCTCGACGTCTCCGGGGTCGGCCGGCGCGGGGGCGACTACATCCCGGGGGAGCTGGAGGCGGCGGTCAACCGCGACTGGATCACCCGGGCCGCCGTGGCGGAGCTGGCGGAATACGGCGGCCGGCGCCGGGCCTGGCTCGCCTTCTGCGCCGGCCTCGCCCATGCCGACGCCGTGCGCGACGCGGTGCGGGCCGAGGGGTATTCCTGCGAGACCGTCTCGGGCGAAACGCCCCGCCGGGAGCGCGACCGGATCGTGTCGGCGTTCCGGGCTGGAAAAATCCGCTGCCTGACCTCGGTGGGCGTGCTCGGCACCGGCTTCAACGCCCCGGAGGTCGACCTCGTGGCGCTGCTGCGCCCGACCCGCAGCACCGGCCTCTACGTGCAGCAGGTCGGCCGGGCGCTGCGCTGCGCCCCCGGCAAGGCCGACGCGCTGATCCTCGACTATGCCGGCCTGGTGCGGATGCACGGGCCGGTGGACGCCGTCACGGCGCAGAGTGCCGCTCAGGTGCTCGGCGGGGCAGGGGGGCTGCGTGCAAAACCCTGCCCCGGCTGCGGCGCCCTGATCGCCCTGAACGCCTCCACGTGCGAGGCCTGCTGGACCGAGCCGGAGGACGAGGCCGACCCGGCCGCCCTGCACGACGCCGCGGCCGAGGACGCATTGCCGATCCTGTCGGCCGAGATCGTGCCGGCCGCCGAGCCCGCCGGCCCTGCCCCGGAGGCGAAGGCGGAGGCGCCCTGGCATCCGGTGACGGACCTGAGCCTGGAGGCCGCCCCGGACGGGCTCGACCTCGTGCTCGGCTGGCGGGACGGGGGCGCAGCGGCTACGAGCGGGAGAAGGCGGTGCTGTGGTGGCGCGGGCTCGGCGGCGGCCGCGACGCGCCGATGGATGCCGCCGGCTTCCTGGAGCGGGCCGATTCCCTGGCCCGGCCGGCGGCGATCCGGATCCGGCCGGGCCGGCTGTCGGACCAGATCGAGTGCCGCGCCCAGGACGGCCGGATCTTCGCCGACCAGAGCCGCCTCGCCGGGCGCGCCGCGTGACGCCGCGGGGAGGGCGCCTCATGCAGGGTCCCCGGACCGCCCTCGCCCGGTGGTCGCGGCGCGGAGCCGCGCTCCCGGTCCGCTGCGCCACCCGTCGGCTCCGCGGAAGGACGGGGCCGGCGATCCGGGCTTGGACCAGCCGGCCGCTGGCCCGGCCATCTGGCATGCCAGGCCCCCTCACCCGACCGTGCCGAGGCTATTGGTTCCATAATATATCTTATGCGAACTCTGGATGGGGGTAGCAGGAGGCGTTCCGGGTGGGTACGATCCAGTCCGAGGCTGGGCCTCACCATCACGGCGGCGGCCCCTGGATCGTGCCGGCTGCCGGCCTTGCAGCTTTGCCTTGCGGCTTGGCCTCGGCCGTCCCGGGACGCGCGTCCTCGAGCTGACGTGCTTGGGCTCCATTCGGCCCCGCCGGGCCTCTGAGCCCGCAGGCCCTGCGCCGCTTCGGTGGCATCGCCGCCGCGGCGAAGCCGCCGCCTGGATGAAGCGGCCCGGTGCGTGCGTCGTCGTGCGGAAGGTCCCGCGGCCGCATCCGTGCGGAACGCCCTGTCCGGGCGAGGGCGGTCCGCATTCCGGCCGGAGGCCCCTCCCCGCGGGCGCGTCATCGCTCCGACCGGGGCCGGGACCCGCTCGGGTTCGAGCATCGTCCCGAAGGATGGAGGCCGGCTTTCGGGTCGGAGGTGACGGTCGCGGGGCCTATCCCGCCCCCGGCCTCGTCGGGAGGTGCGCCGGAAGGCTGGTTCGAGGCGCACTGGCGCGGGCGTCTCAGGATGAGGCGCCTCGGATCGAGGGGCGACCGATCGGGACCGGGCGGGCGCCCGTCGCGGATCGTCGGTTCCGGTGCCCGGCACGATCTGGCCGGGGCGGGCGAGGCGGGACGGCCTCACGGGGCGCGGCGGGCGCTGCTCGCCGGTCTCTCACGCCCCTGCCCGGCTTCGCCCGGTGCCTGGCCCCCTGCCCCGCCCCGCGCATGGCGGTCCGGGAGCGCGGCCCGTCAGCCGGCGGGCGCCGCGTCGAACCCGTCATAATAGTCGAAGAAGACCCGCTCCGGGTCGTGCCGGCTGCGCAGGGCGCAGAGCCGCTGCCATTTCTCGGGCGTGAAGGCGCGCGCGACGCTATCCGGATTCTCGATCGTGTTGCTCTCGCCCAGGTAGCAGCCCACCGTGAACGGCCTCAGCGCCCCGACCATGGCCCGGTGCCAGTCCGTGTTGGTCCGGTCGTCGGCCGCCTCGTGCCACATCGTCCACGGGCCGCCATACACCGCCGAGGACATGGAGCAGGCCATGTCCTTCTGCGCGGCCGGGACATCGGGGCCGCAGAAGATCGTGAGCAGGAACACGCTCGTGGTCGACGGCGCCGACGGCAGCAGCGGCAGGACGGCCTCGATCAGGTCCCCGGGGCTGTGATTCGAATACGTCGCCTCGACCCGGGACCGGAGCCCGTCCGGCCACAGCGCGCCGGACATGTCGAACAGCTGCTCAAAGGTGAGCGGCACGGCGCGCTCCGTTGCGAGCGGCGCCACCGGCGCGCGGTCCAGGGGCTCCAGGGCGCGCCCGGCCGCCTCCGGCGTGTCCTCGAACGCCGTCCCGGTCACCATGCACAGCCAGCCGTCGTCGTCGGCGGCCGCCGCGCGCAGCGCCGGCGGCGCCTGGACGAGGAACTGGCTGAGCTCGACGCTGGGCGACACCTCCCGGGCGATCGCGCCGAGCCAGCGGCCGACCGCGGGGGCCTCCGCCAGACGGTAGTAATGGGTGCTGCCGTGGATCGCGCGCGGCAGCGCGTGAAGCTTGAGGTGGTACCGCGTGACGACGCCGAAGAAGCCCGGGCCGGCGCCGCGGGCGGCCCAGAAGAAATCCGGGTTCTCGGTCTGGCTGGCGCGGATTAGCGCGCCCTGCGCGGTGACCAGCTCGATGGCCTCCAGGTTCTCGGCGCCCAGCCCCCAGACCGTGGGGTTCCAGGCCATGCCGCCGCCCAGGAAGTAGCCGCTCGCCTTGACCTGCGGGCAATGGCCGGTGGGGAAGGCGAGCCCCAGCGGGTTGAGCGCCCGCTGGATGTCGCGGTTGCTGACGATCGGCCGGATCACCGCCCTGCGCTGCGCGGCGTCGATCGAGACGAAGCCCGTGAGATCCTGGAGGTCGATCAGCAGGCCGCCGGACCGCAGGGTCGGCTGGCACCAATTGTGGCCGCCGCCGCGGACGACCACCTTCAGCCCGTTCGCCCGGGCGAAGGTCACGGCCGCGACGACGTCGTCCTCGTCGGCCGCCCGCACCACGACATCCGGGGCGCGGTCCGGGATCAGCCGGTTCCAGAGGTTCGCGTGGGCCGCCTCCCGGAACTGCGGATCCCCCGCCGCGATCACGGAACCGCGGCAGGATCGTCTCAGGTTGTCGAGGGTCATGACCGCACCCGGCGCGAGGAATGGTTTCGGTCGGGCACGATCACGCCCCCCAGCCCTGTCGCAGGCTCAGTACGGCACCCGGTCTTCCTTCTCGGCGTACTTCTTCCAGACCTCGACGGCCTCGGCCCGCATGATCTGCTTGGCCGGGATCGCGCGGTCGCCGACGTCCTTCTTGAACTCGGCGTAGATCATGCTGTCGTCGAAGCCGCCATACGTGAGCGCGTCCTCGACCTGGGCGGCGTAGTAGATGTTCTTGACGCCGGCCCAGTAGGCGGCCGCCAGGCACATCGGGCAGGGCTCGGCGCTCGTGTAGAGCGTGGCGTTGCGGAGCTTGAAGCTCTTCTGCGTCGTGCAGGCCTTGCGGATCGCCTCGACCTCGGCGTGCCAGGTCGGATCGTTCTCCGCGACGACGCGGTTGGCGCCTTCCGCGATGATCTCGCCGTCCTGCACGATCACGCAGCCGAACACGCCGCCGGCGCTGTCGACCAGCGAGGTCTTCTCCGAGAGCGCGATCGCGCGGGCCATGAACTCTTCGTGCTTGTCAGCCATCGTCTCACTCCTCAAGGTTTTCGGTCGTATCGATCCGTGTCGGGTGTAATAATCACACCTTACCGGTCAATGAATAAACCAAACACGCAATCATATAATCTAAACAACCGCTGAATGGTCCGTGCCGTCGCTATCATGCCAGGGCGACATTCCGAATACAGCGGCGGATGACGGCGCGGCACGCATCGGTTGATCCGATGTCGTCGACCGTCATGACGCGGCGTCCATCAATTCCGGCGGCGAAGGACATGTCTCGATCGTCGCGAATCTCCATCGGGCCGAATGATCCGACGATAATCGTCAGATGAAAACAGGAAGCATGGATGCCAGATCCGCGTCAACACGGATCGGCCGCCGCGCCGGGCATGTGTGTCGCGCGGAAACCGGTCGCGCATTCACGCGGCGTCGCGGTCCTATTCGGTGCGATACTGTGTCCGATCCGGGGAAGACTTGACTCCGTAGGCCGGGGCCGGGCGGCGGAGATCGGGTCCGCCCGGACGCGTGAGACGCAGGGTCAAGAAAAACCGCAGTGCTCGCCGCGCCGGAGGGGCCGTCACACCAGCTTCCAGAACACCAGGATCATGACCGCGTAGGCGGCGACCAGCAATCCGGCGCCGAGACGGTTCGCGCGCCGGCGTTTCTCCGGGGCCGGTGCCAGCCACCAGCGGAGGTGCTGGGCGGTCCACGGCACCAGGCGCGACGTCAGGAGCACGCTGAAGACGTTCCCGATGAACAGCGCCACCGGGAAGTCGAGGCCGAGGGTCCGGGTGAGCAGCGGCGTGCCGACCAGCAGGCCCCACAGGAAGACCGTGGGATAGAGCGTCAGCACGACGATCATGTTCATCTTCCACGCCGCGGGCGCGGGGGCGCCCTCCGGCGCGACGTCGCGGAACCATTGCTCGAAGCCGCTATGGACCATGCGGGTGTGGAATTCCGCGGTCAGCGGCGCGGCTTCCTCGATCAGCGCCTGGCGCTCGGGGGACCCGAGCCAGGCCTGCAGGTTGGCGTCGCTGTCGAAGCGCAGGATCGCGACGTAATCCTCCTGCACCCCCGGCACCGCGGGCTCGAAGCGGTAGCCCTGCAGGCCGGTCGCCCTGGACTGGGCGGCCGCGACCTTCTGCTCCCATCGGAGGTACTGCGCCTCCATCCCGGGCTTCACGCGCGTGCTGATCACGGCCGAGACCGGGGCGGTCCGGGCGGCGCTGGCGTCGTCGGTGACGATGTGGACGTCGTCGCGCCCCACCAGCATCGCGGCGGCGCCGGAGATGCGGGATTGCCGCTCGGGCGAGACCAGCCAGGCCCGGGCGTGATCCAGGCTGGCGAACCGCTGCAGGATCACCCAGTCGACCTGAAGCGGCGGGCGCGGCGGCATCAGCCGCTGCTCGATGAAGCCGGGAAACCGGGCGATCACCGCGCTGGTGTCGCCCTGCCATTGCGCGAAGGCGTCGGCGCTCTCCGGCTTGACCGTCGTCTGCGTCACGATGCTGACGCTGCTACCGACGTTCGCGCTGCCGCTGCTGGTCCTGGGCTCGCTCACGAGGCGCCACGGGTCCGCGGCGGGGCCGGGCGGGCCGGCGCGTCCGCGCCGCACGACCGTGGAACCCGCAGGCGCCCGCCCGCCGGATTCCGGGCGGGCCCGGAACGTCCGGAGTTTTCCGTCGAACGCGCGCGCGCAACTCTCTGCATAGGCCCTCCCACGGCACGGCCGGCGGCTCGACGTGATGGAATCAGGATAGGCGGGCGCGGGCGGGGGAAGTCAATCTGCGCGGAAGAGTATCGGCCGTCTCCAATGTAAATACTGTTGTCTTGTATTAACGAATGTGGATTTTAATCATCAATCGGCGAAGACAGGTCTTCGCCGGATCCAATGTCCGGACGTCCGGCACGGTCGAGCGGTGATCCGGCCGGGAAGCGGATCGACTGAGACGGATCGTCAAAAGATAAACCGCGCGGCGTCACGGCAGCCGGGACCGCAGCCAGCCGAAGAGCGTCCGACCCGGGAACCGGGCCGGCGGCATCCGGAACGTGGGTGCGGCCGCCTCCTCCGGGATCGGCCCCTCGTGGAAGCGCGCGCCGAACGACCAGAACCGGTCCTGCCGCGTGCCGATCATGCCGAGCCCCACGGGCTCGCGCGCGACGCCCGGGCGCATCCGCCCGCCCGCCCAGACCCGCTGCCAGCAGTCCCGCCGCGACAGGTCGGCGTCGCGCCAGCCCAGGCGCCCATGGCCGGCGACCGCGAAGACCCGTTCGCCGGCGAACGCCTCCGGGATCCACACCCAGGTCGAGAACACGTAGGCCCGGTCGGTGCCGAGGCCGGAGGGGTCGACCGCCCGGGTGTAGGCGCTGAGCGCCGTCGCGGCGTGCCGCCCGGCATGCCGGCGCAGGCCGCCCGGCAAGGTCATGGCCGCCCCGAAGGCGCCCGCCCCGAACGCGGTCGGCGGCGCGCCGTGCTCCAGGGCGTAGGCGCTGTCGATCAGGTGGAGCCAGGGTTCGAGATCGATCTCCCAGGCCTGCGCGGTGGGGGCGAAGCGGCGCACCCCCCCTTCGATCACCCGGTCGGCGACCCGCCGGGCCGGCTCCGGGCGCCAGTCCGGCCCGGCCTCGACGACGCGCAGCAGCGTCGAGGGGCCGTGGGCCCAGACCGCCTCGGCCAAGCGCGCGAAGTCGGAATCCGGGGCGTCGCGGTCGACCTTGCGGACCAGGATCCTCGATCCGTCGGCGAGCTCGTCCAGCATCTTGCGCTTCAGGTGGGCGAGCCGGCCGTATTCGCGCTCCACCAGCACGTCCGGGTCGATCGAGCCGGCGGGATGGCCGGTGTTCGACCAGATGTTGTAGGCCACACTGCGGCAGTAGTAGGTGCCGCCGTCGCTGATCGCGATGCGCAGGTCCCCCGGCGCGCCGAAATCCGCAAATCCGCAGCGCAGGCCGCGGATCAGGTCCTCCATCGGCGTGTAGGCGAAGCGCAGCAGGCCCGACGGCTCGACCCCGCCGTAGCGCTGCACGAAGCCGAACTCGCAATTGCCGCCCAGGCTGCGAAACCCGTGGAGCCGCTCCGAAAGCCTCGCGGCCGCCGCGTTCCTGATCCCGGTCACTGTCGTCCGCTCTGATCCCGCCGCACCCCGCCGGGACAGATCGCGGCGTCCGCCCGGTTTTGTCCAGCCCCGCCCGCGCATGGGGGCGGGGCGCGGCCGGCCCGGGAGGAGGGGCCCCCACCCGCCAGGGCCGTGGAGTCCCCTCCCCGGCCTCAGGGCGCGATCGCGGCCTCCAGGGTCTGCAGGCTCGAATCGGCGCCGATCGCGTGGCCGCTCTCGGCCAGCCAGCGCTCGGCGGTGGCACGGCCGAGGTCGCGCAGGGCGCCGATCGTCGACCAGCGGGTGTCGAGCTTGCTGATCTCGCCCCCGGCCAGCTCGCAGGGCGCCTGGAGCAGGTGGATGTTGATGTCGGCCACCGCCCGCATCCGGGCGTCCCGGGTGTCCGTCTCCCGGGCGTAGCGCTGCAATTCGGTCAGCGCCTTCAGGTCGCGCATCAGGCAGGCGTTGAAGCTGATGTCGCTGACCCGCCCGGCGATCTCGGAGGGCAGCAGGCCGATCGCGTCGGTCACGAACGGCGTCAGCTGCAGGACGATCAGGTCGGTGGCGCCGTGGCCGTTGAAGACCAGCGGCTCCAGGGCGGGGTTGGCGGCGTAGCCCCCGTCCCAGTAGCGCCGGCCGTCGATCTCCACCGGGGCGAACAGTTCCGGCAGGCACGAGGACGCCATCAGGGCCTTCAGGGTGACCTCGGGGCCGGTGAACAGCTGCGCCGCGCCGGTCAGGATGTCGGTGGCCGAGACGTAGAGCGGCACCCGCTCCTGCCGGGCCACGGTGTCGAGGTCGATGCTGGCCCGCACCACCGCCTGGAACAGGTGCATGTCGCGCAACGTCGGCAGGAATGGCGAGACGTAGGCCGAGGCCTCGCGGAACAGCGCCAGGGACCGGGCGACGAACGGGTCCAGGAAGGGGGCCACGTACGGCTCGAACGTGGTGCCGAACCCTTCGAAGCCGCGCAGGGGCGAGCGCTCGGCGGTCGCCCGCCACAGCCGCTCCAGGGCCTCCCGGCCGCCCTCGTCGCCGCCGGTGGCCAGGCCCGCCACCAGGGCCGCGCCGTTCAGCGCGCCGGCGCTGGCGCCGCTGACCGCGACGATCTCGATATGCTCCTCCAGCAGCCGGTCGATCACGCCCCAGCCGTAGGCCCCGTAGGAGCCGCCACCCTGGAGCCCGAGGGCCACGCGCGGTTTCATCTGTGTCATCGTCCCTGCCGATCCTGGGCCTGCCGATCCTGCGCCTGCCGCGCCTGAGCGGGAACGCGTCGGCGCCCGGATTGCTGCACCGCCGCGGACCGGTCCGACGCCGCAGGCTCGGGCCCGCCTCAGGCGGCCCGGGACTCCGCGTCCAGCCCCCTCCCCGGCCCCGGAGCCCGGAACCGGGCGAAGCGCAGGGCGAGCTCGGGCAGGATCGCCAGGGTGAGCAGCGTCGCGGTGACCAGGCCGCCCAGGATCACCAGCGCCATCGGGCCCTCGATCTCCCGGCCGGGCTCGCCCGCCCCCAGCGCCAGCGGCAGCAGGCCGAGGCCGGTGACCAGGGAGGTCATCAGGATCGGCACCATCCGGTCGGCGGCGCCCTCCACGGCGGTGGCCCGGTCCCAGGGGCGGCCCGCCTGCACCATCTGCTCGTAATGGGCGATCATCATCACGCTGTTGCGCAGGCTGATCCCCGACAGGGTGACGAAGCCGACGATCGAGCCCAGGGACAGCACGCCCCCGGTGAGCACGATCGCGACCACCC
>NZ_VRVG01000010.1:0-81648 GCF_008040085.1 Methylobacterium sp. WL7
GATTTAGGTAGTTTGGCATTCATAGTGTTTCAAATGCGTGCCCAAGCCTGGTGAACAGGACCAGAAATCGTATCCGGCTTCGAAGCGCCGATGAAGATCACGACTGGACCATGAGCCTCGCGACGGGGATCATAGAAATCCAAAAGGCCCGGATGGATCCGCTGAAAGAAATCCGGATAGCGGCCGTCTCGGCGGAGCAGGTGATCGATCACGACTTGGTCCCCATGCACCGCGTTCGGAACCGAGCCGCAGGAGCCGGCCGCCATCCAGCGTGCGGAATCGGCCGTGAAGGTCGCGTAGAGGCCGGCGAGGTCGTCCCCCTCCCAGCGGAGCAGGGCGCTGGAGAGCCGGCCGTGGTGGAAATAATCTTCCATGGCTGCGAAGCCGGGCTCGGCCAGGGCGTCGGCCGGTCCGGTGAGGACGGTATCGAGGTCGCACAGCAGGGTCGTGCCCTCCGTAAGGCCCGGGCGGAACGCTTCCATCTTGGCCCACCAGGTCGGCCAGTCGTGCCGCAGCGGTACTCGCTCGACCCCGGCCACATTCAGCGGCAAGTCCGTCAGGCAGAGGAACCGGTCGAAGGCAGGCGCGTGGCGGCGCACGCCCCGGGCCAGGCGCTCGACCCAAGTCGCGTCGTAGCGACCGCCGCTCTTCAGGACGGTGATCAGCGTGGTCATGATGCGTCCGTCACCTCGGGTGGATGCAGGCGCAGGCGCCCGGCCGCTGCGGCCTCGGAGAACCAGGCCCGCTCGGCCGCCCAGGGATGGCCGGGCCATCCTGCGAAGCCGAAGCCGTGGATGTTCACCGGGCCGGCATCCGCCGGGCGGTCGCGCAGCAGCGCGAGGCTCACCAGGAAGCCGGTGCTTGGGTTCGGGGAACCGTTGGTACCAGGCGCGAGCCGGCGCCTCGCCTCGTCGTGCAGTGTCTCGGGCAGGAGATGGACTGGCTTGCCGAGGGGGCGCAGCAGCGCCAGCGCCTGCCGGGTCCAGCAGATCGGCTCGGGCGCGTTCGCTTCCACGGGCAGCATCGGGAACGGCAGGATGAACGCCTCTGCTTCTCGGACCACCGGACGGTCCAGAAAGCCGGGATCGGCCAGCCATTCGCGCATCTGCCCGCCGCGATTGACCAGGGCCAGATGCGTGACGCGCGAGCCTGTGCGGCCGCCGAAGCCCGGGGCGTTGTTGAAGCGCACCACATGGCGGGCCGCGTCGATCGCGCGCGCCAACGGGCCGATCCCGGGAGCGTTTCCGACGATGGCGAGGGAGGCGCGCGGGTCGGCGCGCTCCGGGCGGAAGAAGTCGATGGCGATGGACATGGGTGGCTGGGTCCCGAGGAACAGCCAAGGTATGGCGCCGGCTCCGCGTCGCCAGGGCGCCGCGACAAACCGGAACGGGCTGTGACCCCCCTCCGCCGCTGCTTCGTCTGCGCCGCCGACATGCTGGCGCCGAACGCGCGGAGCCTCGATTTCCCGGGCGGGCGCCGACGGCTGTTCGCGATCGGGTGTGACTCCTGCGGCGTCCTGATCGAGCCGGATGCGGACCCCGACCAATGCTGGCGGGACCTCGCCGGACGGCTCGCCGCGCCCGTCTTCGTTCCCGACCCGGAGGCGGGCTACGGCCTCGACATCTACACCCTGCGCAGCGCCGCGACCCGGCTCGGCCGCGGGATCCGCCCCCTCGCTCCCGCTGATCGCATCGCCCTGCTTCAGCCGCACAGCACGCGCGCCGCGCAAGGCGCCCTGTACGACCTCGACGGCGCGGAGTGGCGCCCGGTCTCGCTCGGGGTGATCTGCCGCCCGGCCGAGCGGGATTCCGTGCTGGCGGCGCTGCCGGCGCAAGGTACTTGGACGGCGGATGTCGCGATCCTGCTCGATGCGCCGGCTGCCCCGGCCCTCGCCGTCGCGGTTTCAGGCTTCGCGCACGGCTCGGTGCGTCTGGCGGCGCGCCCCCTCGCGGGCGATTTTGCCGCCCAGCGCAACGCGCTGCAGGACCTCGCCCGCAACGCCTGGATGCTGCAGCTCGACGCCGACGAGGCCCTCGATCCTGCGACCGGAATGCATCTCCCCGCGCTGGCGGCGCTCGCCGAGGCCGGCGACGTCATCTCGGTCGGACTTCCCCGGCGCAACCGCATCGACGGCATCCTGTCGGATGTCTATCCGGACGTGCAGTACCGGCTGAACCGGGCCGGGACGCGCTATGCCGGCCGCGTGCACGAGCGGCCAGCGCTTTCCGGCCGCTGGCCCCGGAGCTTCATCGCGCTCCACGGCGCGATCGACCATGCGCTCACCGGCGCGCATGTCCGGGCACGCTCCCAGCACTACGAGGCCCTGGATCCGGGGCGCGGGCGGCCGGAGGAGCTGGAGGCGCTGCTGCGACCCTACCGCGCCTGATCGATCGCCCGCCGGTAGAGGTCCAAGGTTTCGCGCCCGAGGCTCGCCCGGTCGAACCGGCCCGCCGCCGCTAAGGCCCGGATGCGGTAGGCCGAGCGCAAAGCGGGATCACGCAGGAGCGGGCGCAGGGCTTCGGCTATGGCGGGGCCGGTCGCCGCCTTCGCCAACGGTCCCGCCTCGGGGACGCCGACGAAGGCCCGGGCGCTCGCATCCTCGGCGCAGGCCACGACCGGCCGGCCATAGGCCAGGGCCTCCTGGTAGACGAGGCCGAAGCTTTCGTAGCGCGAGGGCGCCAGGACGACGTGCGCGCCCGCATAGGCCTCGGCCAGGCCTTGTGCGTCGATCCTGCCGCGAGCCCGGATGCGGCTCCTGGCGGCCTCCGACAGGTCCGCCGGCATGTCGCCGGGGGGCACCCCGACCAAGTCGAGCGAGAAGGACGGAAGTTCGCCGCGCACCTGCTCTGCAGCCAGGATCACCATCGCGTCGAGCAGGGCGTCGAAGCCTTTGCGCGCCTCGGCCCGGCCGACGAACAGCAGACGCACCGGCCCCGTCCCGGCTGCCGGGTAAGGCGCCGCCTGGGCGGCGGCGATCTCCGGCGGCAGGCTGAGGCCGATCACCGCCTCCGGTCGGCGGCCCGACAGCCCGTAGGCCCGGGCGATCACCTCGGCATGCGCCTGCGTGTTGGCGATCAGCCCGGCGCTGCCCTGGGCCTGGCGGCGCTCCAGGCGGTCGGCGGCGGCACCGTCGAGGCGGTCGCGCAGGTTGGGATTCCCGTTGCGGGTGAAGGCGGCGGGCGTCGAGCTGCGGGTCACCAGAGGTAGGTCCCGGCGGGCGGCGAGCAGCACGGCCGGGGCGTACCAGTTCGTCGCCTCGACCACATCGAACGCCGCCCGGGCATGCTCCGCCAGCACCGCCCGGCGGAAGGCCAGCGGCGCCGCGAGATGACCGACCGTGCCCCAAAGGCGCAGCCGCGCCAGCGAGCTGCCCGGTGGTAGCGAAATACCGATGACAGTGACGCCGCCGACCCGCTCCCGGCCGATCCGGTCCAGCGTGAAGACCGTCACGTCGGCGCCCGCCTCGGCGAGGCTCTCGGCGATCTCCCGGGCCGCCGTGGAGAGTCCGCTGGGCGACGGCGGGTAGTCCCAGGCCAGGAGCGCCGTGCGCATCAGCGGGCGAGCAGGCGATGGTAGAGTGCGAGGTAATCGCGCGCCATGCGCTCGGCGGTGAACCGCGTCTCGAATGTTCTTCGAATTAATGCGCGGTCCAGGCTGCCGACTCTTCGAATAGCCTTCGAAGCCTGCGCCTCGGACTCGACGATGAAACCCGTTACGCCGTCTTCGACGATCTCCGGGACCGATCCCCGGTTCCAGGCTACCACCGGGGTGCCGCAGGCCATCGCCTCGATCATCACCAGCCCGAACGGCTCGGGCCAGTCGATCGGGAACAGCAGCGCCCGGGCACTACCCAGGAGCGAGCCCTTCCGGGCGTCGTCGACCGGCCCGAGATAGGTCGCGTCGGGCCCGAGCAGCGGGCGGACCTGGCGGTCGAAATAGCCGGGGTTGCCGACATCGATGGTGCCGCCCAGCCGGATCGGCATCCCGGCCGCCCGGGCGACGCGGATCGCGGTGTCCGGGCGCTTCTGGTCGGTCATCCGTCCCACGAAGGCGACATGCGCCTCCGGCTCGGCCTGGAAGGCGTAGCGGTCCCGGTCGATGCCGTGATGCACGATCCCGGCCCGGTTGGAGGCCGGGATGCCGGCCTCCTGCGCGGCCGAGATCGCCGCCACCGGCAGATCTGGGAAGCCGGCGAAGAACAGAGCCCGGTCAAGCTCGTCCACCCGCCAATGCACCGTGGTCAAGCTGCGCCCGCGGGCCGCACCGAGCAGCGCCGCGTGGGCGAACTCGCCATGGCAATGCACGATGTCGAACTCGTGCAGCCGCAGCCGCAGCGCCTCCAATTGGAGGGCGTCCAGCGCCGCCGGAACCCCGGGCGCGACCCGGCCGTGGCGCTGTTCCAGGGCCGCAAGGCTCGGGTAATCGCCGACCCGGGGCAAGTCTGTCGCACTGTCCGAGGGGGCAAATAACGTTATTTCCGCGCCCAAGCTTCGCAGCGCCGTGCTAAGATCGTGCACAACCCGCTCGGTGCCGCCGTGATGGTTTGGGGGAACGGGAAAAATGTTCGGCGCGACTTGGGCAACACGGATCACGACGCCCTCTTCACATAAGTTAAGGTCGCAAAAGCAGCCGACAGCGTCAGCAAACGTCTGATGTTCGTCCTGCACGTCGCCCTGCAGGGCTGCCTGCGCGGGCGCGATGTCGTCTACGGCCTGACCGCCGATACCGGCGGCCACATCCGCTACCTGCTGGATCTCGTCGCCGCCTCGGCGCAGGATTTCGGCGTCGCCGAGATCGTGGTGGCGACCCGCCTTTTCCACGGATCGCTTGGCCAGGATTACGCCGTGCCCGAAGAGCGGATCTCCGACAAGGTCAAGCTGGTGCGGCTCCCGAGCGCGGCTCCGGGCTACCGGTCCAAGGAGGCGATGCACGAGGAGGTCGCGAGCTTCGCCGAGAGCCTCGTCGCCTGGATCGGCGCCCAGGAACGCGCGCCCGACGTGATCCACGCCCACTATGCCGACGCCGCCGCGGTGGCGGCGATCGTAGAGGCGCGGCTCGGGATCCCGTTCGTGTTCACCGCCCACTCCCTCGGGCGGGTCAAGGCAGCGATGCTGGGAGGAGACGCAGCAGGCGCCCCCGACCTCGCCCGCCGGATCGCTACAGAGGAGGCGGCCCTCGCCCAGGCCACCCTGGTCATCGCCTCCTCCAGGGACGAGGCCGAGGTCCAGTATGCCGGCTACGAATCCTACAATCCCGGCCGCGTCCGCGTCGTGCCGCCGGGCAGCGACCTGGCGCGCTTCGCCGCCGCCGAGCCGCATTCGCGGGTCGATGCCCTGATCGACCGCTTCCTGGACGATCCCACCAAGCCGCCGTTGCTGGCCCTGGCCCGGCCGGTGGCGCGCAAGAACCTGGCGGCCCTGGTCGAGGCCTATGGCGAGAGCCCGGAGCTGCAGGCCCGGGCCAACCTCGTGATCGTGGCCGGCACCCGCGGCGACATCGACGCCCTCGACGGCGACATGGCCGCCACCATGCGCGACCTGCTGGTGCTGATCGACCGCTACGACCTCTACGGCCGCGTGGCCTACCCCAAGACGCACAGGCCCGACGATGTCCCGGCGATCTACGCCTATGCGCGGGCGCGCGGCGGCATCTTCGTCAACCCGGCGCTCAACGAGCCGTTCGGCCTGACCCTGCTGGAGGCGTCGGCCGCCGGCCTGCCGCTGGTCGCCACCGACAGCGGCGGCCCCAACGACATCGTGGAGACCTGCGGCAACGGCCTGCTGGTCGATCCCCGTGACCCAACGGCCATCGCGCAAGCCAGCCTGCGCATCCTGTCCGATCCGGCCCTGCGCGCCCGCTACGTCGCGGGTGGGGCCCGGGCCGCGGCAGCCTACGATTGGGACCGGCACGCCGCGCGCTACCATGTCCTGCTGCGGGCCCTGCTCGCCCCCGAGCCGCCCCTGCGGACGCCGGCGCAAATGCTGGTCTGCGATATCGACAACACCTTGGTCGGCTGCGAGGCGGCGCTCGGCATCTTCAGGCATTGGCGCAGCCAGCAGGCGGGCCTGGCCTTCGGGGTCGCCACCGGCCGCTCGTTCCACAGCGCCATGGCGATCCTGGAGCAGCAGGCGAGCCCGCGGCCGCAGGTGATGATCACGTCGGTCGTCTCCGATATCTACCACCTCGACGCCAACGGCGTGACCTACACGGCCGACGCCGACTGGCGCGAGACCATCGCGGCGGACTGGGACCGGGAGGCTTTGCGCGCGGCACTTGTCGGCATCCCGGGGCTCTTGCCGCAGGGCCCCCTGGAGCAGCGGCCGTACAAGCTGAGCTATTTCGGAGACGATGCCGCCGCCCGCCGGGTCGGAGCGCATCTCGCCGAGTCCGGTCTCGACGCCCGGGTGATCCACAGCCACGACCGCTACCTCGATATCCTGCCGGCGGCGGCCTCGAAGGGTACCGCGGTGGACCATGTCCGCGCGCTCTACGGCCTGCCGGAGCGGGCGGTGTTCGTGGCCGGGGATTCGGGCAACGACATCGAGATGCTGCGCCTCCGGGTACAGGCGATCATCGTGGCGAACTATTCCGACGACCTCGCCAGCAACGCCGCGCTGCAGCACTCCTACGTCGCCCGGGCCTCGCATGCCCGCGGCATCATCGAGGGCGTGGCGCATTTCCGCCGGATGCTGGCCCATGCTTCCTGACATTCGGCTACCTGAGGTGCGCTTATCGGCGCCCGCGCCGAGCGTGCTCACCCTGGTCCGCGGCCGGGCCGGATGCCTGCGCAACCTGATGCGCGGCCTCGCCCGGCAGACGGTGCCCCCGCGCGAACTGGTGATCGCCTGGATGCAGCCCGAGCCGGCGCCCTTCCTGCCCGATCCCGGCTGCTCGGTGCGCCATCTCCACGTGCCGGGCGAGCCGATGCCGCTCGCCGCCGCGCGCAACCGCGCCGCCGAGGCCGCCGCCGGCGACCTGCTGGTCTTCCTCGACGTGGATTGCATCCCGGCCTCCGGCCTGGTCGGCGCCTACGCGGCGGCCGCCTCCGGCGCCGGGGGGCTGCTCCTCGGCGAGGTTCTGTACCTGCCGCCGGAAGCCGGGCCGGCGCTGGACGCGTCCGATCTCGACGACGCAGCCCTCGACAGCCTCGGCCGCCCCCACCCGGCACGGCCGCCGGTGCCGGAGACGGGGCTGCGCCGGGAGCCCGATCCCGGCCAGCTCTGGGGGCTGTCCTTCGCCCTGCCGGCCCAGGCCTGGCGTGCGGTCGGCGGCATGGACGAGGGTTTCTGCGGCTACGGCGGCGAAGAGACCGATTTCGCCGCCCGCCTCGCCGCCACCGGGCTGCCGACCGACTGGGTCGCGGGGGCCCGGGCCTACCACCAGCACCACCCGGTCCACGTGCCGCCGCTGCAGCATTTCGCGCCGATCCTGGCCAACGCGGCGCGCTTCCGCGCCCGCCATGGGCGCTGGTGCATGACCTACTGGCTCGGCCAGTTCCGCGCCGCCGGGCTGATCGACTGGGACGAGGCCGCCCCGGCGATCCGCCTGATCCGCATGCCCACCGTACCGGAGGTCGCCGCCTCCCTTCGGCCCGGCGCCCTGTTCTCGTGAAGCAGACCATGAAGAAGCCGATCGCGTTCTTCGTCCATCACCAGGGCCGGGGCCACGCCAACCGCACCATGGCGGTCGCCGCCGAGTTCGCCCGCGACCGGCCGGTCTCGGTGTTGACCGCCGGCCCGCACCTGTTCGACGGTTTTTCGCGCGACATCGAGATCGTGGCCCTGCCGGACATGATCGGCGCCGCCGTGCCGACCGCGCGCCTCTACGCCGAGCCGACCCCGCAGGTGATGCATTGCGTGCCCCTGGGGCTCGCCCCGATGCGCCGGACCATGCGGGCCATCCTCGACCATCTGGACGACCGCGCGGTCGGCCTGTTCGTGGTCGACGTCTCGGCCGAGATCGCGCTGCTCGCCCGGATCGCCAGCGTGCCGGCGGTGCAGATCCGGATGCACGGCGACCGCTCCGATATCGGCCATGTCGGCGCCTACGAGGCCTGCGTCGGGATGCTGGCGCCGTTCGACGCGCGGCTGGAGCAGGCCGACTATCCGGCGTCGCTGCGCACAAAGACCTTCTACAGCGGCGGCCTCTGCACCAGCCTCGACCGGGTCCCCGACCGGGCCGAGGCGCGGGCGAAGCTCGGCCTCGATCCGCAGCGCGAGATCGTCGTCGCCGTGACCGGCGGCGGCGGCAGCGGCACGCCTTACGCGCCGCTCACCGTGGCGGCGCGGGCCGAGCCAGACGCCCTGTGGCTGACCCTCGGGCCGACCCACCGGGAGGGCCACGAGACCGATTTCGCCAACCTGCGCGAGCTGGGCTGGGTGCCCTCCGTCACCGACTATCTCGCGGCCGCCGACATCGTCATCGCGTCCGCGGGCGACAACACGGTCCACGAGGTCGCCCGGGTCGGCGGCCGACTGATCGTGATGCCGGAGTGGCGCTACTTCGCGGAGCAGACCCGCAAGGCCGAGGCTCTGGTCCGGCTCGGGGCCGCCGTCCAGGCCCCGGCTTGGCCCGGCGACCTCCAGGGCTGGCGCGACCTCCTGGCCCGCGCGCGCGCCCTCGACGGCTCCGTGCTGCACGGACTCTTCGCCCCGGACGCCGCATTCCGCGCCGCCGGCTGGCTCGAAGGGCTGACCGACGACCTCTGGCAGGGCGCCGAAGTACCGGGTCCGCTTCGCGCCGTCGCGAACGGCTGATCGCCCGCCTACACCCCCATTCCCCACCACTCGGAGCCCGACCGCCGCATGTCCACCGTTTCCGTCGTGACCCTGGCCAAGGGCCGGGCGGCGCATCTGCGCAACGTGCTGCGCGGCCTGGAGCGCCAGACGCAGGCCCCCGCCGAGTTCATCGTCGCGGTGATGCAGGATGAGCCCTACGACCTGCCCGAGACGGCGTTTCCAGTGCGCCAGATCCGGGTTACCGGCCGTGAGCTGCCGCTAGCGGCCGCGCGCAACCGGGGCGTGGACGCGGCCACCGGCGACGGCATCGTCTTCCTGGACGTCGACTGCATCCCGGCCCCCGACCTCGTGGCCGATTACGCGCGTGGGCTCGCCGAACTCGACGGCCTGCTGATGGGTGAGGTCCTGCACCTGCCCGAGCGCGCCACCGCCGGCGCCTGGCGCTACGCCGACCTGGCCGCCAGCGCTGAGCGGCATTCCGACCGCCGCGGCCCGCCGGCCTCCGGCATCGAGCTCTGCAACGACTACCGCTGCTTCTGGTCGCTCAACTTCGCGATCCGGCGGGCCACCTTCCTGGCGCTGGGCGGCTTCGACGAGCGCTACGCCGGCTATGGCGGCGAGGACACCGACTTCGGCAAGATCCTCGACCAGAGCGGCACCCCGATCGCCTGGATCAAGGGCGCCCTGGCCTATCACCAGTACCACCCGCACCACATGCCGCCGATCCACCACCTCGACAGCGTCGTGCGCAACGCCGAGCTGTTCGAGGCCAAGTGGGGCTACCGGACCATGGGCCACTGGCTCTACGCATTCCGGGTCATGGGCCTGATCGACGACACGCCCGACCGGCCGATCCGGATCCTGCGCCGGCCCGACGCCGACGACCTCGCCCTGACCGGGCAGCAGAGCCACCAGCCCTACACCAACTCCGCATCCGTCATCCGGTATCTGGAATCCCGGGTCGGCGCGGCGGCGACCGCGTGAGGATCGCGCTCCTCGCCCATATCCGCCACCCGGTCGCGCCGCCCTTCACGGGGGGCATGGAGGCCCATAGCTGGCATCTCGCCGAGGGGCTGGCGGCCCGCGGCCACGACGTTGTGCTGTTCGCCTCCGGCGACAGCGATCCGCGCTTCGCGATCGACGCCGTTGTGCCGATGCACCACGAGCGCGTCTTCCCGGGGCTCGAGCATCGCGGCGATCCGGGGCTGCGGGCCCATGTCGATGCCGGCTACGCCGCCGCCTGCGACCGGATCGCGGCGGGCGGGTTCGACGTGCTGCACAACAACAGCCTGAGCCGCCTGCCCCTGGAGGGTCGGCGGACCGCGCGGGTCCCCACCGTCACCTCCCTGCACGTGCCGCCCTACGACGCCCTGCGCGGGTTCGTGCACGACAGCCCCGGCCCGGGTCACCGGATCACCGTGACCTCGCGGGCGCAGCTCCACACCTGGTGGCCGGAGGGCGCGCCGCCGGAGGTGTCGGTGCTGCACAACGGCGTCGACCCCGCGGCCTGGCCGTTCCGGGAGCGCGGCGACGGCAGCGCCGTCTGGTCCGGGCGGCTGGCTGCGATCAAGGGCGCCCACCACGCGATCGCGGCGGCCCGGCGCGCCGGTATCCCGCTGACCCTGTACGGCCCGATCGAGGAGCCGAATTACTGGGCGGACCGGATCGCCCCGCAGCTCGGCGGCCCGATCCGCTACGGCGGCCATCTCGACGGCTCGGCGCTGGCCGCCGAGATCGGCCGCGCCTCGGTCTTCCTGTTCACCCCGTGCTGGGACGAGCCGTTCGGCCTGGTGGCGATCGAGGCGATGGCCTGCGGCCTGCCGGTGGCCGGCTTCGCGATGGGCGCGGCCCGGGAAGTCGTCGGCGAGGCCGGATGCCTCGTGGCCGCCGGGGACGAGGCCGCCTTGGCCGGTGCGATCGGCGCGGCGCTGGCGATCCCGCGCCCGGTCCCGCAGGCCCGCGTCGCGCGCCTATTCACCCGCGACCTCTGGCTCGACCGCTGCGAGGCGCTCTACGCGCAGGCGCGCGGCTAGGGCGTGACCGGCGGTGCGCCGCCGGGGATCGGGATCACCTTTCCAGGGTTCATCCGATCCTCGGGATCGAGCGCCGCCTTGATCCGCCGCATCAGGTCGAGGCCGACCGGGTCGGCGTAATGCGCCAGCTCGTCGCGCTTGATCAGGCCGACGCCGTGCTCGGCCGCGATCGAGCCGCCGAGTTCGTGCACGATGTCGTGGACGATGCGGTTGAACCGGCCCCATTCCGCCAGGAACGCGGCGCGGTCCAGCCCGGCCGGCTGCGTCAGGTTGAAGTGGATGTTGCCGTCGCCGAAATGGCCGAAGCCGCAGGGGCGCAGGCCCGGCATCGCCGCGCTGCAGGCCGCGCTCGCCCGCTCCAGGAAGTCCGGCAGCTTGGAGAGCGGCACCGAGACGTCGTGCTTGATCGAGGCGCCCTCCCGGGTCTGCGCCTCCGGCACGCCCTCGCGCAGGGCCCAGAGCGCGGCGTTCTGGGCGCCGCTCGCCCCGATGGTCGCGTCGGCGATCGATCCGGAGTCCAGGGCCTCGCCGAGGGCGGCCTCGAGTTCGGCGCGCGTGTCGGCGTCGGGCCGCGCGGACGACACCTCGATCAGCGCGTAGGCGCCGTATTCGCCCGCGAGCGGCCGGACCGTGCCCGGGACGTGCCGCAGGACGATCTCCAGGGCGAAGGGCGGCAGGTACTCGAAGGCCGTGAGGTCGCGGTCCATCCGCGTGCGCAGGAAGACGAACAGGTCGAGGGCGGCGCGGGGCGAGTCCAGGCCGACGAAGGCGACGCTGGTGGAGCGGGGCCGCGGAAACAGCTTCAGCACCGCCGCGGTGACGATGCCCAGCGTGCCCTCGGACCCGATGAACAGCTGCTTCAGGTCGTACCCGGCATTGTCCTTCCGGAGCGCCCGCAGCCCGTTCCACACCCGCCCGTCGGCCAGCACGACCTCGAGCCCGAGGACGAGGTCCCGGGCGTTGCCGTAGGCCAGCACGGCGATGCCGCCGGCATTGGTGGCGATGCCGCCGCCGATCCGGGCGGAGCCCCGGGACGCGTAGGAGAGCGGGAACAGCAGGCCGGCCCGCTCGGCGGCGTCCTGCACCTCCGAGAGGATCATCCCGGCCTCGACCGTGATCGTGGCATCGACCGGATCGACCGCGCGCAGGCGCGCCATCCGTTCCAGGGACAGGACCACGCCACCCTGCGGGACGCCGCCTCCGGTCAGCCCGGTGTTCCCGCCCAGCGGCACTACGGCGAGGCCCGCCTGGGTGCAGGCGCGGACCGCGAACGCAACCTCCTCGGTGCTACCCGGCCGCAGCACGGCCAGCGCCGAGCCCGTGAAGAGCTTGCGGCTCTCGACCAGGTAGGGCGCGAGGTCCTCGGGCTCGGTCAGCACGTGGCGCGCGCCGATCCCGTCGCGCAGGGCGCTGAGCAGCGTATCGTGGGGAAGGGGAGGGGGCGTCATCACTGAAATTTTGTAGGCCAGCCGGCGCCGGTTGCAAGCGCCGGGATGGCGCGGGCCCCGGCAGGCCTTACAACGCTCCTGCACGCCCGGGGCACGTGCGCCCGGTTTTCAGCACGCTCCACCTTAGAGGCCGCGATGCTCTCCGTTATCCAGAATCCCCCCCGGATCGCCCTGCCGATCGCCGGCAGCAGCGACCTGTTCCCCGTGCGCCGCGTCTACTGCGTCGGCCGCAACTACGCCGCCCATGCCCGCGAGATGGGCGCCGACCCGGATCGGGAGCCGCCGTTCTTCTTCATGAAGCCGGCCGACGCCCTGCAGATCGTCGGTGCCGAGCCGACGCCGCACACCTATCCGCCCCAGACGCAGAACTACCATTTCGAGGTGGAGCTCGTAGCCGCGCTTTCCGGGGGCGGCAGCGACATCCCGACCGAGACCGCCCTCGACCAGGTCTACGGCTATGCGATCGGCCTCGACATGACCCGGCGCGACCTCCAGGACGAGGCCAAGAAGCTGTCGCGGCCCTGGGATCTCGGCAAGGCGGCCGACGGCTCCGGCCCGATCGGCCCGCTGTTTCCGGCCTCGGCGATCGGCCATCCGGCCAGGGGCGCGATCACGCTCTCCGTCGACGGCGCCATCCGCCAGACGGGCGACCTCGCCGACATGATCTGGTCGGTCGCCGAGCAGGTCGCCTACCTGTCGCGCTACTTCACCCTGCAGCCGGGCGACCTGATCTTCACCGGCACGCCGTCCGGCGTCGGCCCGGTCCGGCGCGGCGAGCGCATGGTCGCGGCGATCGCAGGCCTGGGTGAGATGACCCTCGACGTCGTGTGACGGCGCGCACCATGCTCCTCGACCGGCCGTTCCTGCGGCGCCTGTTCCACCTCGGGGCGCTCGCGTCCCGGGGCATGACGCTGGGCGTGCGCGGCGTCGCCCTCGACCCGCACGGGCGGGTGGCCCTGGTCCGGCACACCTACGTCAGCGGCTGGCACCTGCCGGGCGGCGGCGTCGAGCGTGGCGAGACGGCGGTCGCCGCCATGGAGCGCGAGTTCCGCGAGGAGGCGGAGATCGCCGCGGAGGCGCCGCTGCGCCTTCACGGGCTCTACCGGAACGCCGGGGCGGCGCCCCGGGACCATGTGGCCGTGTTCGTCCTGCCGGTCTTCACGGTGCTGCGGGACAAAGCCCCAGACCGCGAGATCGCCGCCGTCGGGTTCTTCCCGGTGGACGCGCTCCCCGAGGGCACGACCCGGGCGACCGCCGCCCGGCTGCGGGAGATCCGCGACGGGCTCCCCTCCGACCCGGATTGGTGAATCGACAAGAACCGCAAAAGAGACGCTTGCGTCGCCCGGCGGAATGGTGTTTAGAGAGCCGCGCCGGGGGCCGCCGGCACGAAAGTCCAGGCGGCCAGGCACTAGTGAGCGGGTGTAGCTCAGGGGTAGAGCACAACCTTGCCAAGGTTGGGGTCGAGGGTTCGAATCCCTTCGCCCGCTCCAATTTTCACGGACGATTACAACGACTTAGCAAAGCCGCCTCCGGGCGGCTTTTTGCTGTGGGGCCGTAACTGGGGCCGAAACGTGCCGAAACCCCGCTCGGGAAGGCCCCGGCAGGGTGGTCGGCGACGGGGCGGGGCCGATTGGTTTCGGACCCGGCGGAAGGCGTCGCGAGGGGAGGCTGCCACCCCCCTGCGTGACCCGTTTCAGGTCACGCCCGCCGGTCCGTGTGCGTTTTCGCACGGGCGTGGGAATTGGGCGTGGCGGGCGGATCGGGTTCACGTGCCCACGATATCGGACCAGATCTCCCGATCGGGCGTACCGTCAGGCCGCAGGGTATCGACGCACACCTCGATCCAGGTAGCCCTTCGCCTGAACATCTGCGCCCCGTTCTTGAACGCCTTCCTCATCGACCGGGCGCTTCTCTCGCCCGCAACGAGTATCGTCACCTCGCGCATGTGGCCGAGCCTTTCCAGAATGATGTCCCGGACCGGCGTGCAGACATAATGCCTCTGGAGTTGCCCTGAGCGCTTGAGGATCGTTATGCGCAGCCCGGTGATGCTTCCTTCCGGGTCCTCCCACATGGCGTGGACGGCGAAGGGGCACGAGACCAGGGCACGTACGAACTGGACCATGGGCTCCTGATCCGTCCCAGGCTCGTACACCTCGATGTGCCGAGACTGGCACTCCTGGAACGTGTCGTTGACCATCATCGATTGGATGGATCGCGCCTCAATCATCTCAATCGGAACGGGTCGGCCGGTCTTTCTCTGTGGGGTCTTTGCCATGATGCGCCTCCTTCGGCGTTGAAGAGGCGCCTTAAATGTACTGGAAAACCTTCTAGAACCTTAGCGGACCACGGCTTATTTCTTTATCGATCTTCGCAAGACTTGCTTCATATTGATTGAGACTGAAGATAGTCGCTCGAATTTTACGGATCGACTTCAATCGGGATTATCCACCGACGAGCCGTCGCCCCATGCGATCGCCAACCCCACGGCGGTCCCCAGCGGCAGGGCGAACACCGTCCAGATGACCAGGACCTGCAGGGATCCGTGGATCATGGCCGGGTCCTCCCCACGCGGCGCCTGTCGTTGCGGGCCTCCCGCTCGACGGCGTGCTCGATCCACAGGGCGAGCGCGTCCCGAATTCGGGACTCCCGCTCGGCCGGGCCCTCCCCGGGATCCGCGGCGATGATGCGCTCGACGGTCCGCGTCGCCCCGCGGGCGAGCTCGTCGATCGTGGCCCGCCTCACGGCCTGATATCCAGTTCGACCTTGTCGCCCGGCACGTACCAGGTCGCCTCGGAACCATGCCCGGCTTCCCGCGATCCGTACGGGTCCGCCGGGTCGACGTACTGGGACAGCACGTAGAGGGGCGTGGTCCCGTCCGGGTTTCGGGCACCGTCGATCGTGAGGCCGGCGAGGTGGCCGTCGTGGCGGATGACGAACGACGGCTCCAGCTCCGAGACCCAGCACCCAAGCATGCGTCGGAGTTCGGCCGACCGAAGCTCCTGTTGCCGTGCTAGGGCCCGGTCGACCATCGCCGCGAACACGGCGCCCGGCGACATGGCGTCGACCGCCGCGGGATCCGATGCCGATTCCTTCAGGGTCGACACGCCGTGTTGTAGGCGATCCCACAGGTTCGGGCCTCACCCCGGCACGCCAGCGGTGACGTACCCGTCATTGGCGACCTCGGCCCGCTTGGCCCACCACTCGAACGGTCGCTGCTCGATCATGCCTGCCTCCGTGCCTTGGCCTCGGCAGCACGGCGCGCCTTGCGGTTGGGGCCGGCCTCCCGGAGCCCGGCCAGCATCGAGACCAGTGGGCTCATTCTCCGATAGGTCACCTCGACCTCCGTGGTGAGCTCGATGGCCCGCGCCATGCGCTGGACCACCTCAGGCAAGCCCATGCGCCTCAAGGGAATGCCGATGCCGCCGACCGTGACGATCTCCTTCGGCTCCGGCGCCGTCGCACTGAAGTCCGAGAGGTAGTCGACGGGGACGCGGACGTCGTACCCGTGCTCGTCCGTCAGGATCGTGGTGACGCCGACGTCCCCGAACCGTGAGGCCATCGTCACCCGGACGCGCTCGCCGTCGCAGTCGGCGAACAGGGTCGGGACCGGGTCGCGCCACATGGGCAGGCCGTGCCGATCCTCGATCGCCTTGTCGAAGACCGCGTCGCCCGTCGGGTACTTCAGGGCGGCCGGTCGGCATTGGTAGTCGAGGAACCGCCGCAGGCACTCGGGCTGGGTCTCGTCGTCGATGTACTCGTCGCAGTGCTTGGCCATCGTCCCCTCCCTCACCAGAAGCTCGCCACCGCCGGCAGGCTGCCGCCCGCCGGGGCCTTCTCCGCATCCGTCCAGGCTTGCCCTTGCTCGGAGGCGGCCTCAGACTCCCGCGCATGCCCGACGACGAGTACGACCCCGCCTCCATCCGCGTGCTCGCTGAATTGGGGCCCCTCCCGCGCCGGCCGGCCGGCCACATCCACGAGCCGGCCCACGTCGTCGCGCAGGTCATCCTCACCGGCGGGGGCCGCCTGTTCGTGGAGGCCCCCGGGGCCCCGCCGACCCGCATCGTGGCGATCCCGGCCAAGAAGGCGGCCGCCGTCGGGCAGCGCGTCGCCGAGCTCGTCGCGGAGGCCCTGGCGGCACGGGACCGCGCCGGCGAGGGGAAGGCCTGAATGCGAGACGATCTCCACCACGTCGAGGACGGCCCCGGCGCCGGGGCGCGCATCGAGCTCGTGGTCCGGGTGCTCCTCGGCACGGAGCGGTCGACCGTCCTCGTGGTCGACCTCGTCACGGGGCGCGCTCTGGCCAACCAGGTCGTCCCGCACGGGAGCGAGCCTGGGGCCGCGGCCGCCGCCGTCGAGGCGATCGTCGGGGAGCGGCTGGCCTAGCAGGATGGCCTCGATGTCGATGGCCGGCGCGTTGGTCAGGATCAGGCCGGCCCAGATCCCGGCGGTCATGACGTCGACCTGCGGAAGATGCGGTCGAAGATTGTTGCCTGCACGCCCTTCGCGGCGACGTCCGCATCCCAGCGAGCCGTAATCTCGGCGAGCACCTTCGCCGCCACATCGCTTCGGGCCTTCCGGATCCTGCGACGCCGCCGCTTGATCTCCTCGGCGAGCGCAGACCGCTCGTGTCCCGGGACGAGGGTGGTGACCACGTGGAGCGGCGGCATGCGTTCCTCACCGGCGAGCGCGTCGAGGAACTCGTTCCACGTGGCGCCGGCCTTCTCGATGTCGGCACGCACCCGGATCGAGACGCCTCGGAACCCGCAGACGACCGGCGGCCCGAGCGGCCGCTTCGGCTTGGGCGGCAACGGGACGGGCAGCCGACGGGCCCGGCGGACCTGCAGGTGGTGGAGAGCCGTCACGCCCGGCCCTCCGAGACGAGGCCCCGGGCGACCATGATCGAGTAGACGCCCGCGGCCTGCTGGCGCGTGTTGAGACCGTCGGCCTGCGCCTGATCGAGGACCTTCTGGATCAGCTCCCACGGCGGCAGGGCAGCCCGGGCGGCCCAAGCGGCCCATCGGGCGTGGTTGGCCCGGGTCCGAGGGTTGCCCGCGAACCGCTTCGCTAGGCGGGCGATGACGACCGGATCGACGGCCTGCGCGGGGGCGGTCATGCCGCCCTCCGGGCCGGCTTGAAGCGTTGCAGCTTCATGGCAACGAGCTTTTCTGCCGCCAGGGCCGCCTTGAGCCCCGCTTGCCGCCCAATCGAAGCGCGGTAGGCCTCGTCCCGGTCGTCGTCCGGCTCCGCCTCGTCCTTGGTCCCATCTCGCTCGAAGAATACCGTCACGCCGCCGACGACGATCGAGGTGATCTTGTTGGCATCGAGGAAGCCATGCCCGCGGCCCACCCGGTCGCGGTACAGCAGCGCGTCGAGGATGGGCGCGTACATCGCCGCGAACTCGTCCTGGTTGTCGCCGTAGATGTTGATGTCACCGGCAACGCCATTCCACGCCACGAGGCAGAACCCCGTCGGCAGCAGGTCGATCCGCCCATCGTCCGGGTGCGTGTTCACTCGAAGGGCAAGCCCCTTCTCGTCGCCGCACTCCGTCTCGATCTCCAGGATGTCACCTCGGTCGAGGTAAACGTTCCCGCGGTGGAGGATGCCCTCCCTCACTTGGGCCAGCCGATCGGGGCCGACGAGCACCCGGGCCCAGAAGTGCACCTTCGGCACGTGCAGCCCCGTCACAACGAATTCCGGTGCCTTCGACATCCCATTTCCACCTACGGATTTCGACAGATCCGCAGTGTGCCACGATCGAACGATTCGTACTGGACGGCGACCGGGATTTCAGGCAGCCGCTGAGTCGGTGGGGTGTCTTTCATCTGGGCCGGCTACGATGCGGGCATGGACATCTTCGATCTCGGCGAGGAAGTGGCGCGCTTCCGGAAACGCAAACGGCTCTCGCAGCGCCAGCTGGCAGCGCAGGCCGACGTCTCTCTGACGTGGCTCTCGAAATTCGAGAGAGGCGACAGCTTCGAGCCGTCGATCCACCGCGTCATGCGGGTGCTCCACAAGCTGGATCTCGACCTGCACCTAGGGACCTACAATCATGGTCGCCCGACGCTGGACGAGTTGAGCCGCAAGAACGAGGAGATCAAAGAGGATATGCAGGCCGGGCGCGAGCCTCGCTGGTAGAGACCAGGGAAAACTTCACCTTCTTGGCAGGCTTCTGTTGCGAAGGATCGCCTGGGGGATTCTAGTGATCCCGCACCCAAGGACGACTTCGATGCCTCGCTCGATAGAGAAACCGACCGCCGCCACCGCCTGAGCCCTGCTCGGCGCCCGCCTGCGCGTCCCGTTTCCTATCCCCGCGAGATCCTCCCATGTCGAACGACCCCCAACGCTGGGCGCGCCGCGCTGCGCGCATCGTCACGTACGCCGACAGCGAGGAAAGGCTGCGTACCGACCTGGGCAACCGGCCGCCCTCCCAGATCCCCAGCGTCGAGGAAATCCTCGTCGGGTACCCTTGGGTCCACGGCAATCTCGACCGGGACATCGAGGCTTGGTCGACCGCCGTCGGGGAACGGCTGGCGCCGGCGCTACCCCAGGACGTGCTTGAGGCGCTCGCGGCGTTCCGGCAAGACCCCGAGATCTCCACGGGCCTCGCGCTGGAGAGCCTGGCGCTGCGCCATGCCGACGCCGGCTGCCGGCCGCCGCATTCGAGCTTCGACACGCTCGACGCCCTGCGGGAGATCGCAGACCGCACGACGCTGTACCTCGCGGAGATGGGGGACCCGGGCGCGGTCGCCCGGGCCGTCGCGCTCTGCATCGAGACGCTCCACGCCTACGCCACCGTCGCCGGGAGCGATCCCTGTCCCGTGCGCGAGATCGGCGTCACGCTGACCGCATACGCAAGCCGGATCCCGCGCGAGCCCGGCGCGATCGCAGAGACCGAGAACGACGTCGATCCTTCTTGGACCAGCGAGCGCCGGGTCCAGCGGGTCTCGGCTCGGACGCTGCTGGAGACGCTGGCCTCGACCGTCGCGGCACCCGAGCTGATGACGCCCGATCGGCCGGCAGCGCCCGTGAAGCCGGGGCTCGACATGTCGTGGCTCGCGGACCTGCCGACCGCCGAGGAGGCGCCTTCGATCCAAGTGCTGCCGATGCCCAAGGGCGGCAAGGCACCCAAGGGGCAAGTCGGCACGATCGCCGGCCGTCGGCTCGCTTGCGTGCCGATGCCGGACCTGACGAAGGTCGGGGCCCGGCTGGTCGAACAAATGCCGTGGGCCGAGGCGGCGATCTCGCGCATCGTGGGCATGGCGTTGGGCCGGCCCTACGCCGGGCTGCCCAACGTCGTCCTCGTCGGCCCGCCCGGCTGCGGCAAGTCGGAGCTAGCTCGGACGCTCGTCTCCGAGCTCGGCCTGGCGTCGATCGTCTATCCGTGCGGCGGCGTCCATGACGGGACCATTGCAGGTACGCCCGCCGCTTGGTCGACCGCCAGACCGTCGGTCTTCCTCACGCTGCTCGTCGGCGCGGAGAGCGGAAACGCGGCCGTGATCCTCGACGAACTCGACAAGGCCCCGCCGCCCGGCGGGCATAATGGAAGCGTCCGTGACGCGATCCTCGCGGTCGCTGAACCGACGTCCCGACGGGCCTACTGGGACGTCGGGATCGAGCAGACGGTCGACCTGTCGGGCGTCACGCTGCTGGCGACGGCCAACGCGATCGAGCCGCTGCGCGGTGCCCTTGGCGATCGATTCGTCACGGTCCCCATCCCGTACCCGCGACGCCAGGACATGCCCGTCATCGTCCGCGGCATCCTCGACGGGATGCGGGGTGAGGTCTCGGACCCGCGGTGGATCGGCAACCTTGACGCGTCCGAGACGGCGTCCCTCGCGGGATGGCGCGGAGGCTCGATCAGGCCCCTGCGCCGGGCGGTGGAGCACCTCGTCGGCCTGCGGTCCGACCGCCGCTTCGCGCACTGAGGGGCGGCCATGTCGATCCCCTGCCTCCGCCTGCTCCGCGACCACGTCGAGGGCCTCGTCACCGACGGGACCGTCGAGCCCACGATCGGCCGCGGCGTCTACGCCTACGCGGCCACCCTCCTACGCCTCGCCGAGGACGGCGATCGCGATCCGGCGCTCGCCCTGCGCGAGGCCACGTCCGCCGCGGGATTCCTCGCGACGATCGCCCGCCTGCCGCCCGCCCGTCCCCGCACATGGAGCCCGTCATGACGTCCCGAGAACGCCGCGCCGCACGCGAGCTCACCGACTACCTCACCAGGCTCTTCGGCCCCGAGGCGACGGTCACCATCGATCCGATGCCGGCACGTCCGCAGCACCCCGACCGGGTCGAGATCGAAGCGACGGTCAAGCGGCCGCATGCCGCTCCGCCGGATACGGAGCGGAAGAGCCGGATCCCACGGGACACCCCCGAGAACACGGCTCTCGCGGTCGAGATCGCTGAGCGGTACGTCGCCCTGCGGTCGGCCCGGTACGCCCTGCCGGCCGGGCTCGTCCCGACGACGTGCGCGATCGTATCCGAGGGACTGGAGCGGGACTACGCCGCGCTCTTCCCCGAGGGCACGCTGCAGGTCGACGTCCCCTGGCTCGAACTGGCTCGCGCGGCCGCCGAGACGCTCGCCGGCCACAAGGTTCTCGACGGGGTCCGCTCGTCCCAGGTGAAGTCCAAGTTCGCGGAATTGAGGTGGTACACGGACGGGCTCCCGGAGGGGACCGGCGAGGAGGTCAGCGCGATCCTCGACGCCGCCAGCCGGTTCTCGACGGTCGTCTGCGAAACATGCGGCGCACCCGGTTCGTATCGGAAGGGCGGGTGGGTCAGGATCCTGTGCGATCCCTGTTCGACGCACCGGACGAGGAAGCTGTGATGCGCGTCCTCCCCATCGCCGCCGCCATGTTCTGGGCGGGCACCTGCGTCGCCGGCTCCATCCCGACGGACCGCATCTGGTCTGTCGCCGTCCATGACGACGTCGACGGCCGCCTCGCGGTCGACGGCACGCTCTACGTCCGCCGCGTCGGCGACGGCCACCGGTTCCGCCTGGAGTGCCTGGTCTCGGGGCCCGCCGCAGGTACGGATTCGCGTACCTCGGTATGGGGTTCCGCGATGGTGAAGGGCGACGTCGTCATCGGCCGCGTCGAGGGCGGCGAGGACCGCCTGCAGCTGCCCGGCCGCGTGTTCTCGCTGCGCCTCGCGTCTGACGGCGGCACGTGGGCGAGCAACGTCCCGGGCTGCCCGCAGGTCGTCAGGATCGCGCCGTGAAATTGTTCTACGCATCCCCCGGCGCGAGGATGCCTTCACAGAAGGAGATGACCATGCGCCTGCGCGACCTGACACCCGCCGAGACAGCCGCCGTCGAGGCCCGCCGATCTGAGGTGCGCGAGGCCCTGTCGCGGATCGACGCCGCGTGGAAGCCGACCGCCGAGGCGATCGCGGCCGCCCCGTTCATGGACGACTTTGAGGCGAGGCGAGGCGGCCTGTTCGGGCTGTGCTGGGGGCACCCGACACACGGGCACGCGTTCGTCACGTCGACGCCGATCGTCCATCATGGCGAGGGCTGGGCCGTCACCGAGAGCGGCCGCCTCTACATCCTAGGCGGTGCCCGCCCGGCGGCCGAGGAACGCCTCGACAAGGTCCTGTCCGGACGCCGCGGCCGAGGCCGTCCCATCGTCGACTTCGACGCCCCGGTCCCCGAGGCCGACGCGGACGAGGCTTTCAAGCCATGACGCGCGCCATCATCGCCCTCGCGGTCCTCGCCTCGCCGGTGCTCGCCGACACGCCTCGGCCGGCTCCGGGGCTGTACTGCCCCGTCGGCGGCGAGGCCGCCATGCCCATCAGCGTGCAGCCCGGCGGCGGCATGGGGATCGACGGGCTCGACTGCTCGACCGTCGACCTCGCTGGTGGGCGGGCCCGATCGGGCGCCTGCTACGCCAACGGCGGCTCCATCGTCGACCTCGACGTGGACTTGGTGGTCCGTCCCGACGGCGACCTCGTCCACAACGGCATCCGGTTCCGGCGCCATCCCGGCCGGCCCCCTTGCCCCTAGGCGGAGGAAGCCAATCGGCGGACGGTATCGTTTCCTCGCGCGGGAAATCCGGGCATGAAAAAGGCCCCCGGCGGTGACCGGGGGCCTGGTTTCGTGGTCGGATTCCAACAGGATCTACAGGTCGAGCTCACCCGCGGCCCGGCGGCGGTCGCGTTCCTTCTGGACCATCTCGGCGCGCAGCAGGAACAAGGCCTTCGGGTAGACGAAGACCTGCTGCCTGAGGAAAGCCCGGCCGGTCGCGGGGTCCTTCACCGCCTTCTGGTCGAGCTCCTTCCTGTTCAGACGTGTCTGGAACGCAACCTCGGGGCGACCCGGCCGGCAGTAGATCCAGGGCTCGGACCGATCCTGGTCCCGCATGTGGGCGAACAGGACCGAGGGAGCGACGCCGATCGCCTTTGCCGCGTCGGTGATGCACAGCAGCCCGTCGGCGTCGACGATTTCCTCGTAGGCCTCGACGATGGGCTCCTGGAGCTCGATGACGGCCTCGGCACACGCGAGGTCGATGCTCATCGCCTTGTTGGCCGTCTCCAAGACCTGCGTCTTGGTGGCGTACACCCCGAGCAGCGCGATGAGCGTCGCCGGGTCCTGTAGCAGCACCAGCGGATCGACGGGGGCGGCGACCGGGCGGCCGTACGATCCGGTCTCGCGGATCGAGGGCAGGACCGTCTTGGTCACCCAGCGACGGAACTGGTGGGCGGTCGAGCCGATGACGGTCGCCCGCTTGCACCGCATGATGAGGGAGTTCATGCCGCTCTCGCTCACGATCAGCACGTCGCCCTGACGACCGCCTAAGTTGAACTTAGACCATTCGTCAGGATCCAACGCCTTCATGCTCATGGTCGGGTTCGACAACTTGAGCGAGGTGCAGACGTCCGATGCGATGAACCAGGGCTCGATCCTGCCGTCGACCTCCTTCCGCACGATGCGGATGGAGTGCCCGCCGAAGGTGAAGAACTCGATGCCGTCCTCGTTGACGAGGGGCGGGATGGGGGAGATGGCGTTCATGGCTCACCTCACCTCGACGTAGGTGATGCCGTCGGGGATCACGGCGCCATCGCGCACGTGGGTGCCGACGATGAAGCCGTGGGCGAAACCCATCTCGCTCATCGTCATCCCGAGCTCCCAGACGCCCATCTTGCCGACGCCGACGGCGGAGTAGACCCAGGGGCAGATCTCCCCGTCCACGTCGAGGAACCCGTCGACGGCGGCCGCGCCGATCGACGCGAGGCCCTTGGCGTGGACGGCGCCGGGCACATAGGCACCCGGGTCGGCGCGGAAGGCCTCGCAGCGGCCGACCTCGGCGCGGGCGGACGGGACCTCGGTGACATCGGCCCGCCCGCCGTCGGCGACGCGGCGCTGCATCAGGTCCAGGAGCGCGTCGTGCAGCGCCGGCAGGAGCGGCGGGGCCGCCCAGTGCATCTCGGAGGCCCGCTCGATCTGGGCCAACGCCTTAGCCGGGTCGAGCTCCGCGATGAGCGCCCAGGTGTTGATGATGCGGACCTCGCGGAGGAGGTCGGAGACGCCCGTCAGGCCCTCCTCCATGGCCATGATGTCCACCACGGGCGTGGCATCGGTGGGGACGTTCGTGTTATCGGCTTTGGACGTTCCGGACATCGAGTTGGCCTCGTGTTTGGAGCTAGCCCTCCCTCCCGACGCAGCAACGTCGGGACGGGGGCGCCACCAGGCGGTGGCGAAACGTTAATACCTCACGCGCAGGATATCTGCAAGCTTGCAGATTGACTGCAGCGCAGCTAGTATCGCGACATGCTCCCCACAGGCTCCCAGATCCGCGCTGCCCGCTCCCTGCTCGGGATCTCCCAGGAGGAGCTCGCCAAGCGCTCCAGGGTGTCCGTCCGGACGCTCATCACCATGGAGAAGGGGGATGCGCAGACGCAGCAGATCCAGGCGACGAAGTTTGCGGTGATGGGCTACCTCATCGGGGAGGGTATACGATTCGTGCCCGACGACGAGGACACGACATCGACACGCATCGGTGTGATCCTAGAACGCTAGGCCGGCCTCGGCGACGTCTCAGTCGTCGGCATCGACCGGCTCGGCGAGAAGGTCCGGGAACATCGCCCCGACGGCCAGCACCGTGAACACCGACATGAAGTAGACGCCGGGCGGCGGCTCGGACACCATGACGGACCGCGCCTCCCTCAGGGCGTCCGCGGCGAACAGGCGGGCGTCGCGGTGGTCTCTCTCCTGGACGGTCACGACGTGGCCTCGGCGGCATCGAGGGCCTGGATCGCCGATTCCAGCGCGGCGTGCAGCGCGTCGGGCAGCGGCCGCTCCGGCGGGAGTTCCTGCGCCCAGCGGCGGTTGGCCACGAGCCGACGGGCGGCCTCGATGACGGCGGCGGCGATGGGATCCCGGCCGGTCATGCGCCGAGCTCCGGACCCCAGCCACGCAGTTCTCGGTACCGGCGAACCAGGGCCACGAGCTCGGTGGCCTTGGACCCGATAAGCTCCACGCCGACCGTGCCGTCGCAGTCCCAGTCCACGTCACCCGCCACCAGGACGAGGCCGAGCCCGCGGTCGCCGACGACTTGGACGATCCGATCCGCCCTGTGCGGCAAGCCCTCGGATTCGAGCCACGCCAGGATCGTCGGGACCAGCGACGCAGGGATCTCGGCCACGAAGGCCGTGGTCGGGTAGACCGCCTTCAGGCTGGTGACGATCTCGGGTGCGGTCCGGCAGCCGGCCGAGGCCGGCATCGGCAGCAGGGCGGCGGCGAGGGCGAGGGCGGCGAGGCGGGTCATCGTGCACTCCGCGGGACTCTGTGGCGCAGCGGGGCGGCCGCCACGATGGCGGCGGCGACGTCGGCCCGGGCCGGCGCCGGAGGGACGGCCTCGCCCCGGAGGACGGCGACGATGCCGTCGGTCGCCGGGGTCGGCAGGGCCGGCTGCGCGTGGCAGGCGAGCGCGAGGAGGGCGACTGGCATCATGGCTTCGGCGCCACGATCCGGCCGACGGCATCGAGCCGATCGGCGCAATCGGCCCGGGCGTCGCGGAGGTCGGTGATGTACGCGGCGACGTCGCGCTGGGTGCCGCCCTTGCGCCAGGCGGGCTCGCCCGAACAGGTCAGCAGGGAGGCCGGCACGGTCGGCCGGGAAGCGGTTTGGCACCCGGCGAGGGAGAGTGCCAACGCGGAGAGGATGGCGACCCGGATCATCGGCCGCCCTCCAGGACCTGGCGCAGGACCGGGGCGACGGGCGCGTCGTCGGAGGCCGGCGCGGCCTGGATCCGTCGATGGGTCTCGCGGGCGGCGCGGGCCCGCTTGTCCCCGTTCCGGGACACGCTCTCCAACGCCTCGATCGCCCGGGCCTTGCCGGCGGCGTCGGCCTTGGCCTCGTCGCGCTCGCGCCGGGCGGCGCCGAGGTCGTCCTGGATCCGGCTGACGTAGGCCGCCCCGGCGAGCACGACGGCGAGCGCCAGGAACGGGACGCCGAGCCTCGGCAGGTAGACGAAGGCGGCGACGGCGGCTGCCAGCGCGGCCAGGGCCGCGATGCCGATCGGCGTCCAGACAAGGGCGAGCGCTAGGTCGAGCATCAGTGAGCGACCTGGAAATTTGCCTTCCCGGCTCGACGGGCGGCCACCATGTCCGCATGCGCGATAAGGCTGCTCGCCTCCGCGTCCCCGAGCTCCTTCTTGAGCATGCCCACGAACGGCTTCGAGTTCACCAGGTCGGGATGATCCTCGACCAATCGGTTGAGCTCCGCCGCGCGTGCGAAACCGATGACGTCGCCGATGCAGTTGCCGGGCTTGCTCAGGACGCCGCCGGTCACGAAGGCCATGAGCTCAGCGAGCTTGGTCCGGCATTCGTCGTGGTCGTCGATGAGCCACCCGAGCGTCGTGGGCCGGTTCGTGAGACTGCAGTTCAGTCCGAGGCCGTGCTCGACGGATCCGTCATCACCGACGTCGACGAGCACCAGGTCACGCAGGGATGTCGACATCGGCGGGATCACCGTCCCGGGCGCGAGCTCGAAGGCCGCCCCGGGCGTCAGGGTCAGGGAGTGGAGGTCGCGGCAGGGGCAGGCCGGGCGCTGCGCCTTGGAGAGAAGGACCTCCTTCACGGCCTGGACGAGGGCGCAGAAGGCGGAGAACGCGAGCAGCGCGATGCAGAGGATTTCGACGGTCGACATGCTCAGATTCTCTTCAGGCAAAGCGCCCGCTCCTGCGTCCGGCGCCGGGTCAGTCCCGGCATCACGGCGCCCGCGGCGCGGTTGAACTTGAGCATCGCGTCGCAGGCGGCGCGGCTCTCGCCGGCGTTCCAGAGCCTGGCGACGGACGACTTGCAGAAGCCGCCGGAGCCGATGTTGTAGCTAAGGCTCAGGAAGGCCGAGTACGTCTCGTCGGCCATCGGCCGGCTGATGCAGGCCTCTAGCTTGACGGCGTACTTCTCCAAGCTGGCGGCCAGCATCGCCTTGCACTCGGCGACGGTGAACGTGTCGCCGCGCTTGATGCCGTCGGTCTCGCCGAAGCATGCGGTCCACGGCTCACGGCCCGTCGCCGGGTCCGGGTAGGCCGTGCTGCGGAGGCCCTCGAACCCGCCGACCAGGCCGGTGCACAGGGCGGCCGCCGCGGCGGAACGCTTGAGCCGGGACCCGAGCTTCGGGCCCGTCGTCCGGGGCGCGGCGGCGGCGGATGCCGGGACGCCAGCGACCGCCGGCTTGCGGGTGAGCCAGGCGAACATCATGCCTCGCCCCCGGATACCTCGGGCTGCGCGATGAGACGCGCCCCGGTGGCTACGAGGTTCACCAGGCCGTAGCCGACCGCGAACCACATCGGGTTGACCGGCGGAGCTCCGGCGAGGACCGACATGCCGATGGCCACCGCCGAGGCGACGGTCGCTAGCGCGTTCAGCTGGAACGACCAGGAATGCCGGACGACGGCCTTCACGTTCGGGATCGGCTTGGGCTTTCTCACGGCGTGGATCTCCGGATGCGGCGGGTCGGTGGAGCGGGAGGCGGGGACGATCCACCGCCGAAGCCGCGCAGGAGCTCGCCGTGGTCGTGCAGGGCCCTCGTGAGATCCGTGCCGGTCCGGACGATCGTGAACCCGAGGTCGCGGTCCTCGGGGGAGAGCGAGATGCGGGAGGTCGGGGCCTCGGTCGGATGGCGGGGCGCCCGGAGCCTGTTCCAGAGGTAGACGGTCCCGGCGGCTGCGGCGGTGCCGGCGATGCCGCCGATCGCCTTGAGCGCGTCGCCCGGGATGGCGGCGAGCGTGGTGAACATTTCACCGAACATCAGGCGCCCCTCCGGGCAATGGAGGCGCGGCGATCGTTGCGGGCCTGGTCACGGGCGGAGCGAAGGCCGGAGAAGATGTCGAGCCCGCACAGGGCGGCGAACGTGAATTCCCATGGGCTGCTGCCGGGGAAGCCGTCGTGTGAACAGGCGTAGGACATGAAGGCCCAGAACAGCGCCCCGCAGAACGCCGTGCCCATCCTCAGCATCGGCGAGGGATGCCAGTTGCCGTTGATGATAAGGGCGAGCATCCGGAGGCCGGCGATGAACACCGTGCCCATCCCCCAGGTCGTCTCGGTCGCGAGGGAGGAGAACCCGGCGAACGTGGGAAGCGAGAACGTGGCGCCGGGCATGAGCAGCGCCGCGCCCCACGCGAGCAGGACGATGGCGCAGGCCCATTCGAGCTCGCGGTTGACGTGCCGGTGCGGTGGCGGCGTCTGCTGCAGCGTCACGACCTGCCCCCCTTGCGGGCGGGCTCGTCGGCCTGGTCAGCCTCGTGCTCGGGAGCCGGCTCCGGCGCCGGGGCGGCCTCGATGGCCGGGGCGGTCACGGGGTCGAGGTCGGCATGGACGACGATGCCGGCCTGCCCGCAGCGGCCGCAGTGGATCTCGCTCCAGGTCATCCCCGGCGCGAGAAGCGGCCGGATCCCGGATCGGCATGCCTCGGCGTCCGGGCATGCCTCGAAGGTGAAGGGGCGCTCGGTCACGATGCGTGCTCCGTGTCGAGGACGCAGCGGGCCCGGGGCGGCACCGGCGATGCGGGGCCGGCCGGCTTGAGCTTGGCGGCCCGGGCGAGGACGGTGACGACCTTCCCCTCGACGAGGCGGAAGCGCAGGGCCTCGGGGAAGGCGATGCAGTCGCCGCTCGTCCGGCCGGTCGACATGATGACGCCGCCGACGTCGGCGATGCGGGCCCGGATCCGGGCGGTGTCGACGCCGCGGGCCTTGAGCAGGCGGACGGCGGCTCGGTCGTCGGTCACAGCCTCGTCGACGGTCTCGCCGAGGAACCGCTCGGCGTACCGGCGTCCCGCATGGTCAGTGGCGTGGGCGCGGGGGCCGTGAGGCGTGATGTGCGTCATGCCCACCAGCCTCCCGCCGCGGCGGGTATTCGGCTAGGGCCCGAGGCCTAGGTCGTGGTGCCGGCGGTCCCGCCGCGAGGGAACCGAACGCGTCGATCGATTCGCGCCGCCGTTGGCCGAACAGGGCGTCAAGGCGCCAGCGCAGCCCCTCCACAACCAGACCGTCAGCGCATGGCTAGACCCCCTCGGCCCATGCCGGCCCCATGACCCATGCGTTCACTCCCATGAAGCCCCATGGCCCGCCCATGCGGATCGGCTCGCACAACCTCAAGTGAGACGGCCCGCAGGTTTGCGTCGTCCAGACACGTCCGATGTCGCACCCCTGCCGCATAGGAAACGGCCGTCGCACTGCCGGCACCGATAGCCGGCCGAACCCCCACAGGGGCTGTGGATCGTTTCCAGCCATGATCGCCCACGATCCTGTCGCTCGGCTGGGTGGGTAGCGCGCGACATGCCTCATGGGCGGTTATGGCTGGAAATCGTTTTTCATTGGATCCACCTGAGGTGGTGGATTTGACCTGAAACCGGGTCATCGGCCTCGGTGTGCGGTTGGCTTTTGGAGATGCTGGACCCGGGGCTAGCCTTCGTGTGCGTGCGGTCGTGATGCCCCGCGCGCTCCACTGCGCTAGGCCCGATGACCGCTTCGACCAGCCCCGTTCCCGCCGCCGCCCATGCCCTGTCCGCCTCGTCGCGGATGGCCATGAAGCGCGTCCACCTGAAACTGCTCCACGGCACATCCGGCGGCGGCCAGGTCTGCCTCTCGCGCGAAGCGCCCGAGCTCAAGGCCGGGTGGATGGATACCTTGGTCTGGCAGGCCCGCGCCGCCGACAGCCAGGCCCTCGTCGACGCCGAGTTCGTCGGCATGAACAGCTTCCGCTTCCAGCGTCTCTCCGCCGCCGTGCACCGCGTCGGCCACCTGTGGATGGACTGCGACTACCGCGATCCCAAGGCGAAGGTGCCCTTGCCCTACGCGCACCTGGACGAGGAGGCGGTCGTCTACATGCTGCTGGCGGCCTTTGAGGCCTGCGGGATTCCCTTCCCGTCGTTCTTCACCGCGAGCGGCAACGGCGTCCATGCGGTCTGGGTCTGCGACCGGCTTCAGGCCTCGGCGCAGCGCAAGGTCGCCAAGGCGATGAACGCGCTGTACGGCCCGGTCCTCCGCCCCGACGGCACGTGCCCCGTCCGTCGCCGGCGCGATGCCGTGCGCGATCGCCATGAGGCGCGCATGCTCCCCCTGTGGCAGCTGGCACGCGACCTCGGCCTCGACCGTGGCGCCCGGGACGCCGCGCGCGTCCTGAGGCTGTGGGGGAGCGTAAACAGCAAGAACGGCGCCGTGTGCCGGATGGCGTGGCCGTCCTCAATTGAGGACATTCAGCGCCACGAGTTCAACACCCTGTCAGATGCGATCCTGCCCCTCACGCGCCACGAGCTCAAGGCGATCCTCGACGAGCGGGCGGCATGGCGCCTGGACAACCCCGAGGCCGCGGCGGCCTACGCAGCCAAGAAGCGTCGCGTCCCGGTCAGCCGATGGGCGAGGATCGCGGCGGACCTGCAGCGCCTGTGCGAGATCCGGGGCGGCGTGTTCCCGAAGACGCGCCACCTCTGGGTCTTCCTAACCGCGAACGCCCGCGCGCACGCGTACGGGGGAGACAAGACCGAGTGGGCGGCCGAGCTCGGTGCGATGGTCGGCCTGACGGAGAGCGATGCCCTGTCGTGCCTCGGGACGCTCGACGAGCGAGCGCAGAGGCATGCGGCCGGCGAGCAGGACGAGTACGCGGGCAAGCCCTGCTCGCCGCTCTACCACTACAGCGCGGACCGCATGGTCAACGACCTGTCCATCACTGACGCCGAGGGCGAGGGCATGTCGGTCCTCGTCCCGGGCGGCTCGGTCGACCGCACGGACGCTGAGCGACAGGCCGACAAGCGCGAGCGCGACGGCTGCACGAAGCGCGTCGACCAGGTCGCGTCGAGGCTCGCAGACGGTCGCAGGGCGAACGCGCTGAAGGCCGAGGGCAAGACCATGGCGCAGATCTGCACCGCCATCCCGGGTCGTGGCGAGACGTCGATGCGGAAGGCGATGCGCGAGGCTACCGAAGCCGTGGTCGAGGCGGTCGTGGCGACCTCCGAAACCGTCACGGATTCCAACGCGGGGGGGGTGCACGTTCCGTCACGTGATATCGGGCCTCTGGCAACTCCTGCCCCCGCCCTGACCCCTTCCGAGCCCGCCGCGGTCCTGTACGACCGTCCCAGGATCACCCGGAACAGCGCCATCTCGTGGACCTACGACTTCGGACCCGACACCGGCACGGTGGTGTTCAAGAGCGAGAACGCTCTTCATGGCTGGAGCGCGATCTCGATCCACGGAGCGGACGCGGACATCCCTGCCGGGTTCCTCGACGAGCGCAGGGCGGAGAAGGCACGTCGGCGTCTCCGGGACGCGTCCAAGGCCACCGTGGACCGTGCACGGAGGTTCCCGGCCCGTACCCCCATCACGCGCCCCACGGCCCCCACGGCGCTCCCGCTGACACCTGCGGAATACAAGCGCATTTCTCAGGGGTGGTGACCTCGGCCCTTGTGCGACGCGGGGTGTCGTCCTAGAATTTCCACACCCTAGCGCGGGTACGTGCATCACACGTGGCAGGCCCTCCCGGATCCGTCCGCGGAGGGCCTCCGTGTTTCAGGGCTCGGCGTGACGCTGCCCGGGACACGCCCCCCGTGCCAACCTCCCGTCCATGGCTAGAGCAGGCGAACGCTGGACCGGACGTGGCCTCGACGGCGTCGAGCTCACCGTCGACATCGCAATCCGGCGGACCCGATGGCGAGGATGTTCTTCGACATCCTCGCCTTCTTCGCCGAGTGTGTGAGCGACCTGACCCGTTTGCGCACCCGCGAGGGAACGGCGATCGCGCAGTCCCGGGGCAGGCTACGCGGCAAGAAGCCCAAGTTCACCGCCAAGCTGCAGAAAGAGCTGCGACGGATGCACGACACCGGGGAATACGCGATCGGGGACCTGGCCGAGGTCTTCCCCGTCTCCAGGCCGACGGTCCACGGGACGATCGCCCGCCAGCAGATCGCCACCGGCCGACCGGTTTCCAATGCCCCCTAGCCCCGTCCCGGTTGTGGTCCCGTCCCGCTTCGGGCCTTACTGTATCCGCATCGTAGGTTGTCCGCGTAGCCGGGCTCCCCTCCCGGACCAGGATCGTGACCAGCCTCGCCATTCGCCTCAAGGAACTCGACGACGATCGGCTGGAGGAGTTCATCGAGCTCTTCGCCGACCGTATCGGAGAGGCGTACGTGGCCATCCATCGAATGGGGCAGGCCAACGACAAGGGGCGCGACGTCGTCGGCTTCCTGACCGACGCGAAGCACGAGGGGCCGTGGCACCTCTACCAATGCAAGCGGAAGACCTATGGCAGCGCCCTCGGCTCGGGGGAGGCGCTCGTCGAGCTCGGAAAGGTCTTCCACCACCACGCCGGGGGCGGCGCCTACCTGACTCTGCCCACGCGGTATGTCTACGTCGCCCCCCGCGGCATTACGGGTCCCCTGCGCGACCTGATCCTCAATCCATCGACGCTGAAAGCCGAACTCCTGGCAAAGTGGGATACCCACTGCAAGACCGGCATCACGGCTCGGGGCGGCGAACCGACCCCGCTGACGCCAAGGCTCAGGTCCCTCATCGAGGCCTACGACTTCGGGCAGGTCTCCTACCTCTCCGCGACCGACATCGTGAAGCATCCCGCCGCGGGACCCGCCCTCGGCCGCGTGCTGAAGGTACCACCGGGCGAAGCCCCGGCAGGCGAGGCGCCCGCCGCCCTGCAAGCCGAGGAGATCGAGTACCTCGACCAGCTCCGCAGGGTCTACGGCGATGCGCGGGGCACCGCGTTCACGACGGTCGACGCGATCCTCGCTGACGACGAGTACGGCCCCGACCTCGGCGAGCATCGTACGCGGTTCTTCGAGGCCTCCGTCTTCAAGCGGTTCCACCGGGACAACACCGATGCCCTCGCGCTCGCGGCTTTCCAGAAGGACGTCTACCTTGGCGTGATCGGCATCCATCGGCGGGGACATGCGACCGGGTTCGACCGACTCTGCGCCGTGATGGACCACGCCTCGATCATGGCGACCGCCATCGGGGGAACGCTCGTCCGGGTACCGGTCCGGCAGGGGGTGTGCCATCACCTCGCGAACGAGGGAACGATGAAGTGGATGCCATGAGCCTCGACACCTTCGGCCGGCTCTACAACTCGCCCCTGGAGGCGGGCATCCGTGCGGTGATCGTGCTTGAGCACCTGCGTCCGGTGACGGCCGACCTTCCCGAGATGATCCTGTTCGACCATGTCGTCGTCCACACCCAGGATCATGGCGGGCCCCCGAGCCTCCACACCGAGCTTCCCGCCCGGAAGGGGGAACTGCTTGTCAGGCGACGGCTGGTCGAGCGGAGCCTCCAGCTGATGCAGGGCTGTCACCTTGTCGTCGAGGCCCACGATGCGGACGGGATTTCCTATCGGGCCACCGACGAGGCCGCGGCCTACATCGAACTGCTCGAAACACCCTACTCGGAGCACCTGAAGCTCTGTGCGTCCTGGATCCGCGACGAGGTCGGACGGCATACGAAGGCCGGCTTCAAGGAGCGCCTGCGCCAGCGGATCGGTGAGTGGACCGACGCGTTCGGCGTGACCGAGAGCCCGGTGCGGCAGGCCTGAACATGCCCGCGCCCCGTTTCCACCTCCGCAGGCTGGCCTTCACCGGTCCGGACGTCCCCGTCTCGGGCCTCGACTTCGTGGATGGCATCAACCTGGTGTGGGGTGCCTCCAACGGCGGCAAGTCGTTCATCCTCGCGGCCCTCGACTTCATGATGGGCGGTAAATCGCCCCTGCCCGAAATCAAGATGCTCCGGGGTTACGAGCGCGTCTGGCTGTGCCTCGACCTGCCCGGGGCCGGCCGTGTCACGCTCGCCCGGGCGGTGGCCGGCGGGAACTTCCAACTCTACGAGGGCGAAGTGGACCCACTGTCACCGGGAGGGCCCGGCCAGGCTCTCTCGGCGGACCACAAGGCGAAGCGCCCCAACGTGTCGGGGCTCCTCCTCGGCGAACTCGGCATCGGGCACCATCAGATCGACCGGACGCTGAACGGCGACAAGGCCACGTTCACGTTCCGCCATGTCGCGCCCTACGTCCTTACGGACGAGACGAGCATGATGGCTCCCTGGAGCCCGACCCAGATCGATCCGCGTGCGACCGAGACCTTCAACAAGAACGTCTTCAAGTTCCTCCTGACTGGGATCGATGGCTCGGCCACCGTGGTCATGGAAAGCCCCGAAACACAAAAAACGGGGAACGCAGGCAAGCTGGAGCTGATCGGGGAACTCCTCGCAGCGGCGCAGGAGGAACTTCGGCAAAACTGGCCGGACGGCGCCGGGTTGGCGGATCAGGAAGACCGCCTAGACGAGGCCATGGAATCCGTCGGGGACGAAGCCGCCGAACGGCAGACACGGTTGGACGACCTTCGGGCCGACCGCCGGGCCACCCTCGAAAAGCTTGCCTCCCAGGAGGATGGCCGCTCCGAAATCGTGCTGACGCTCGGACGCTTCGACCTCCTCGCCGCGGTGTACGAGAACGACGTCGCTCGCCTCGACTCACTGGCGGAAGGCGGGGCGGCCTTGCTGGCCGGTGCGCGCCGCCCATGCCCGCATTGTGGCGCGGACCCGGAGCATCAGCGCCACAGCCACGGCATGGGCGAGATCGAGCAGACCCATGCCGCCGTCGAGGCCGAGGTCCGGAAGATCCGCTTGGAGCAGGCCGACCTCAAGCGGACCATCGTCGCACTCCTCGGCAAGCGGGACGACCTCGACGGCTCCATCATGGCACTGACCCGCGAGATCGAGGGGATAGAGGCCTCGATCCGGTCAGAGCTACCGCTGGAGAGCTCGATCCGGGCGAACTACGAGCGCCTGGATCAGGCAAGGGAGCACGTGCGTCGCGGCCTGTCGGTCATGCGTCGGATCGAGGATCTGGAGGCGCGCAAGCGCGAGATCGCGGCGTTCAAGCCGACCAGCCTGCCTCGCGGGAGCGTCGTGGCGGGTGTCAGCGGGTCGATCGGCGACGAGTTCGCCCAGGACGTCCAGGCCATCCTGCATGCCTGGCGATATCCGGGACCACCGCGGGTATCCTTCGACACCAAGACCCATGACATCACGCTGAACGGCGACAGCCGCCGGGGGAACGGCAAGGGCGTCCGCGCCTTGATGCACAGCGCGTTCAAGATCGGCGTGTTCGTCTTCTGCCGCCGTCACGGCCTGCCGCACCCCGGCATCATAGCGCTCGACAGCCCGCTTCTGAGCTACCGCGACGGCCATAAGTCGAGGCATGGGCCCTTGGACGCGGACGAGGAGCTCGTCGGCCATACCAGGCTCAAGCACCATTTCTACGAGTACCTGCTCCGGACCAGCGGTGACGTTCAGTACGTCATAATCGAGAACGACGCGCCGCCCATCGACCTCGGCCCCAGCGCGAGGATAACGATATTCGCAGGCGAGGATGGCGAAGGCGATAGGTTGGGATTCTTCCCGAACTGACCTCCGATGCCTGCCGCCGCCATCGCGATGATGGGCGATCCTGCCCCTTCATGTGGGGGATCGTGTTCATGAAGTCGTTCTCCGGCCGGGATCGCGTATCCCCCACATGCGAGCAACAAGGCGACCAGGCCTACGACGCCATCACGCGGTGGCTCTAGATCCCGTCTGCACTCAACGCTTTACGAACCCTATGTCGACGGTGACGGCCTTCAAGCGCTCCGGCTCGCGCTCCTTCCGCTCGGAATAGCGGTCGACGAGATGGTCGGAGCGCTCGCGGGTCAGGAGCGTGAACTTGAACAGTTCCTCGCAGACGTCGACCACCCGATCGTAGAGCGGACCCGGCTTCATCCGGCCGGCCTCGTCGAACTCCTTGTAGGCCATCGGCACGGACGACTGGTTCGGGATGGTGATCATCCGCATCCAGCGCCCCAGGACGCGCAGCCCGTTGACGGCATTGAACGACTGCGACCCGCCCGAGACCTGCATCACCGCGAGCGTCCGCCCCTGGGTCGGGCGCACCGACCCTTCCGACAGGGGGAGCCAGTCGATCTGGCTCTTGATCACGCCGGTCATGGCGCCGTGGCGTTCGGGGCTGACCCAGACGTGCCCCTCCGACCAGATCGAGAGGTTCCGGAGTTCCTGGACCTTCGGGTGATCGGCCGTGGCGTCGTCCGGCAACGGCAGGCCGTGCGCGTCGTAGATCCGCACCTCGCCGCCCATCGCCTCCAGCAGGCGTGCCGCCTCGTAGGCAAGGAAGCGGCTGAACGAGCGCTCCCGGAGCGATCCGTACAGGATCAGGAAGCGCGGGGCATGGGTGAACGGCGTCGTCACCTCCAGGTCGGAGTCGGTCGGGACCACGAAGTGCCCCTCGCTCAGGTTCGGCAGGCTGTCGGCGAAGGGCTGTCGGGGCTTGTCCAAGACGTCTCGTTCCTCTACGTTTCAACGATGGTTGAGATATTGACATCATGATCGACGAACGGCAAGCCGTCGCCGCCTTCGCGGCCCTCGGCCAGGAGCATCGCCTGCGCATCGTGCGCCAGCTCGTCACCGCCGGGCCGGACGGGATGGCGGCCGGCATGCTGGCCGAGGCGGTCGGCGTTTCGGGCACCAACCTATCGTTCCACCTCAAGGAACTGAGCCACGCCGGCCTCGTCACCTCCCGCCGCGAGGGCCGGTCGATCATCTACAGCGCCGCCTACCCGGACCTGTCCGAGCTCATCCAGTTCCTGATGCGCGATTGCTGCCAGGGCCGCCCCGAGGTCTGCGCCCCCGCCGTCGCGGCCCTGGCCGCCTGCTGCCTTCCCACGGGAGACACACCCCATGCCTGACCACGTCTTCAACGTCCTGTTCCTCTGCACCGGCAACTCGGCCCGCTCGATCCTCGCGGAATCGATGCTCAACAAGGATGGCAAGGGCCGCTTCCGGGCCTTCTCCGCCGGGAGCCAGCCGAAGCCCGACGTGAACCCGATGGCCGTGCAGGTCCTACGCGAGACCGAGTATCCCACCGAGGGTTTGCGCTCGAAGACCTGGGACGAGTTCGCTGGCCCGGACGCGCCGGTCATGGATTTCGTGTTCACCGTCTGTGACAACGCCGCGGGCGAGGCCTGCCCGTACTGGCCGGGCCAACCCGTGACGGCGCACTGGGGCATCGAGGATCCCGCCGCGGTAGAGGGCACCGACCTGGAGCGGAAGACCGCCTTCGTCACCGCACAGCGCTACCTCAAGAACCGGATCTCGGCCTTCGTCGCATTGCCCATCTCCAGCCTCGACCAGGTCGCCCTGTCCGCCCAAGTCCGCGAGATCGGCCAGCAGGCCGGCGCCACCTCGCCCCGGCCGGAGGTCGCGTGATGGACGTCGTGATCTATCACAACCCGGATTGCGGCACGTCCCGCAATACCCTGGCCCTGATCCGCAACGCCGGCATCGAGCCGCATGTGATCGAGTACCTCAAGACGCCGCCGAACCGCATCCTGGTCCGCCAACTCGCGGAGCGCGCCGGCATCACCGTGCGCGACCTCCTGCGGGACAAGGGTACGCCCTATGCCGAGCTCGGCCTGGGCGACGCGGCGCTTACCGACGACCGGCTTCTCGATGCCATCGAGGCTCACCCGATCCTGCTGAACCGCCCCTTGGTGGTGAGCCCGAGAGGCGTAGCCCTGTGCCGTCCCTCCGAGGCGGTCCTCGACCTCCTGCCGGCCCAGCAGGGTGAGTTCGTCAAGGAGGACGGCGAGCGCGTCGTCGACGAGCACGGGCACCGCGTCGCCACCGCCTGAACCGTCCCGAGCTTCCAAGAACAAGAAACGGTCCCGATGCTCGCCCTCACCATCTTCGTGGTCACCCTCGTCTTCGTCATCTGGCAGCCGAAGGGTTTTGGGATCGGATGGAGCGCCCTGATCGGGGCCGCCGTCGCTCTCGCCACCGGGGTCATTCACCCCGGTGACATCCCGGTGGTCTGGCATATCGTCTGGGATGCCACCTTCACCTTCGTCGCCCTCATCATCATCTCGCTGCTTCTGGACGAGGCCGGCTTCTTCCACTGGGCGGCGCTCCATATCGCCCGCTGGGGCGGGGGTCGGGGGCGCCTGCTGTTCCCGCTGGTGATCCTGCTGGGGGCGGCCATCGCGGCGGTGTTCGCCAACGACGGAGCGGCCCTGCTGCTCACACCCATCGTCCTCGCGATCCTGCTCCGGCTGAACTTCAAGCCGGCGGCCGCCCTGGCCTTCATCGTGGCTTGCGGGTTCGTCGCGGATTCGACCAGTCTGCCGCTGGTGATTTCCAACCTCGTCAACATCGTCTCGGCCAACTTCTTCGACATCTCGTTCAGCCGCTACGCCGCCGTGATGGTGCCGGTGAACCTCGTGTCGCTTGCCGCGACCCTGGTGGTGCTGTGGCTGTTCTACCGGCGCGACCTGCCGGCCACGTACCCGGTGGCCGAGCTCGAAGCGCCGCGGCACGCGATCAAGGATACGCTCGTCTTCAAGGCGGCCTTCCCGCTCCTCGGCCTGCTGCTGATCGCCTACTTCGTGACGGCCCCGTTCGGCGTGCCGGTCTCGGTGGTCACCTGTGCCGGTGCGCTCGTCCTCCTGGCGCTGGCCAACCGCAGCCGCGTCATCCCCATCCGCAAGGTCCTCGCCGGCGCCCCCTGGCAGATCGTGCTGTTCAGCCTCGGCATGTACCTCGTCGTCTACGGGCTGAAGAACGCCGGCCTGACCGATTACCTGGCTCAGGGGCTGACCTGGCTCTCGGGTCACGGACCGTTCGTGGCCACCATCGGCACGGGTGTCGCCGCCGCGATCCTGTCCTCGGTGATGAACAACATGCCGAGCGTGCTGGTGGGTGCGCTGTCGATCCAGCAGGCCCCGGACCTGTCGTCGCTGATGCGCGAACTCATGGTCTACGCCAACGTCATCGGCTGCGACCTCGGCCCGAAGTTCACCCCCATCGGCAGTCTGGCGACCTTGCTCTGGCTCCACGTCCTCGACACCAAAGGCCAGCGCATCACCTGGGGCCAGTACATGCGGGTCGGCTTGGTCATCACGCCGCCGGTCCTCTTGGTCACCCTGGCGGCCCTGGCACTGTGGCTGCCGGTGCTCGGGGCCCGGTAGCGAACCGATGGCCCCGGCGCGCCGCTGGACCGTGATCTCGGCCCTGGGCGTGATCCAGATCCTGACCTGGGGCTCCTCGTTCTACCTCCTGTCGGTGCTGGCCGCACCGATGTCGAACGATACGGGATGGCCGCTGGGTTGGGTCATCGGCGGCCTGTCCCTCGGCCTCCTCGTCGCGGGTTTGGCCTCGCCGCGGGTGGGGGCCTTCATCGGCGAACATGGCGGGCGCCCCGTCCTTGCCTTCGCGGCCGTCGCCCTCGCCGTTGGCCTTGCCGTCCTCGGTCTGGCGCCGAACCTGCCGGCCTACCTCGCGGCATGGCTGCTCATCGGCCTCGGCATGGGGACCGGCCTGTACGATCCGGCCTTCGCCACCCTCGGCCGCCTCTACGGCGCCGAGGCGCGGCCCGCCATCACGATGCTGACCCTGTGGGGTGGGTTCGCCAGCACGGTGTGCTGGCCACTCTCGGCCTTCCTGGTCGAACAGGTGGGCTGGCGCGGGACCTGTCTCGCCTATGCCGGGCTACACCTCTCGGTCACGCTGCCGCTCGTCCTGCTCGCGATCCCCCGGCCCCCCGCACATCCGATCACGCGACCTGTAGGCCCAAGCCCCGTCATTCGTCTCGATGGTCGGGAGCGGCGCGCCTTCCTCTTCATGGCGGGGGTCCTCACGCTGGGCGGCACGGTGATGGCCATGGTCTCGGTGCACCTCATCACCCTGCTTCAGGCCCGTGGCGTGGCTCTTACCTCGGCCGTGGCCTACGGCGCCCTGATCGGACCGGCGCAGGTGGGGGCACGCATCGTCGAGATGGCCGGAAAGGGCCGGCATCATCCCCTCTGGACCCTGACGGCGGCGATGGTGCTGGTCGCCGTCGGGGTCGCGATGCTTGCCGTCGGCATGCCGATGGTCGGACTGGCGCTGGTTCTCTACGGGGCCGGCAACGGGATCTACTCGATTGCCAGGGGGACCGTTCCCCTCACGCTGTTCGGCCCCGAGCGCTACGCACCGCTCGTCGGCCGGCTCGCCCGCCCGGGGCTGGTGGTGCAGGCGCTTGCACCCTCCGTCGGAGCCGTGGTCCTGACCCACGCGGGCGCGAACGCGACCTACGCCCTGCTGAGCGTGCTTGCCGTGGCGAACGTCGCGCTTGCCCTATCGCTCTGGCGTGTCCTGCCGCGAGGCCAGGGAGGCGGCGGCTGCTTCCCACGTTCGCCGTGATCCAGTCCTTGCCTCCTACCCGCCGCGAGCCTACTGACGCTTAAACGATTCCATAACGGTTTAAGTGTCGTGCAAGAGAAGCAAGCGCTCGACGGCTTCGCGGCCATCGCGCAGGAGACCCGCCTGCGCATCATCCGCCTGCTGGTCACGGCCGGGGCGAAGGGCATGGCGGCCGGTGCCATCACCAAGGCCATCGCGGGTGCCTCGGCGCCGCGCATCTCGTTCCACCTCAACCACCTGGAGAACGCCGGCCTCGTCGAGAGCCGCCGCGAAGGTCGCTCGATCATCTACAGCGCGATCTTCCCGGCCCTGTCCGACCTCGTCGCCTTCCTCATGCGCGATTGCTGCGAGGGGCACTGCAAGGTCTGCGACCGCGCCATCGACCTGTTCGCCAAATGCACCGGCCGGCCCCAGCGGGTCGAGCAAGCCCCCAGGATCGCCTGCGAGGAAGCATGACCACACTGCGCGACGCCCTCGAAGGCCACCAGATCGGGATCTACTTCGCGGCCATCGGCGCCGCTGTGCTGATCGCCCTGACGCTGCCCGGAACCACGGCCCTGGAGGCCTGGATCAACCCGGCGCTGGCGCTGATGCTGTTCGTCACCTTCCTTCAGGTGCCGTTGCCGGAACTCGGAAAGGCCTTCGCGCGAGTCCGTTTCCTGGCGGCGCTGCTCATCACGAACTTCGTCGTGGTGCCCTTGCTGGTGGCCGGCCTGATCCGGTTCCTGCCCGCCGACCCCATGCTGCGGCTGGGCGTGCTCATGGTCCTTCTCACGCCGTGCATCGACTACGTCGTGACCTTCGCCCATCTCGGACGGGCCGACGCCAAGGTGCTGCTGGCCTCCACCCCGGCACTGCTGATCGCGCAGATGCTCATGCTGCCGGTCTACCTCAACGTCTTCCTCGGCGAGGACGCCGCCAGGTTCGTCCAGGTCGGTCCGTTCGTGCACGCCTTCGTCTGGCTCATCGCGGTTCCCCTCGGACTTGCCGCGGCCGTGCAGATCTGGGCCGGCCGCAGCCAAGTCGGGCAACGTGTGGCGGCTGGTCTCGGGCATTTGCCGGTGCCGGCGACGGCCCTCGTCCTTTTCGTGGTGATCGCGTCCGTCCTGCCCCAACTCGGGCCCGCCCTGGACGACGCCCTGCGGGTGGTCCCCGTCTACGTCGCCTTCGCCGTGACGGCCCCGCTGCTGGGTTGGGCGGTCGGGCGCGCGTTCCGACTGGATGCCCCCACCGTCCGCACGCTGGCCTTCAGCGCGGCCACCCGAAACTCCCTGGTGGTCCTGCCGCTGGCGTTTGCGGTTCCGGGTGCCGTGCCACTCCTGCCCGCCGTCATCGTCACGCAGACGCTGGTCGAGCTCCTCGGGGAACTCATCTACGTCCGCCTCATGCCCAGGTTCGGCGCCTCGGCATCCTCGCCGGTCGCCGCCTAGGTCGACGGTCGTTCCACGGACGAGTGGCTCCGTGACCACCGCGCATCGCCACCCGCTTCCGGCCTCCTGGGACCAAGACGAGGACGACCGGCGGTCCCGTTCCACCGCTGGGTGTCGGAGGGGCCGGCTTTCACATCGGTGCATCGAGCATGTCGAGAACGGGGCAGGCCGGCGTCGGGGCGCCGCTGCACCGCTCCACGGTGTCGCTCAGGATGCGCTCAAGCCGCGCGAGACGGGCGAGCTTGTCGCGAACCTCGGAAAGGTGGGCGGCGGCGACGTCCCGGACCTCGCCACAGGACCGGTGCCCTGGCGCGGCCAACGCCAGCAGGGTTCGGATGTCCTCGATCCCGAAGCCCAGTGCGCGGGCCTGACGGATGAACGCCAGGCGACGGACATGGGCAGGATCGTAGGCCCTGTGACCGCCCGCCGTGCGGGCGGGCGGCGGCATGAGACCGATGCGCTCGTAGTAGCGGACGGTCTCCAGGTTGATCCCGGCCGCCGCCGCGATCTGCCCAATGGAAAGACCTCGCGCACCCTTCGCCATTTTTCGCTTGATCCCGTAGTGGCTACGGGATGCAGGGTGGCACGATCATGATTGACACACCATCCATGGCGCCTCCCGCAAGACCCGTCTCGCGTCCGCGGGACGGCCTGCCGGTTCCCTCGGGAAGCTGGTTCGCTGGGCTGGGCACGGTCGCCGGGCTGGGTGCCCTGGCGGCCTCGTCCTGCTGCGCCCTCCCGGTGGCGCTTGCCGGTCTCGGCGCGACAGGGGCGGTGTTCGGAGGGTTGGCAATGTTGGCGAGCATCCGGCCGATCCTGCTCGGCGGGGCCGCCCTGGCCCTCCTCATGGGTTGGGCGCTGTTCTTCCGTCACCGGGCGACGGCATGCGACATGGCCGAACCATGTGCTCGCACGGGGCCGTCATGGCGTACCCCTGGCCTTCTCGGGCTTGGGACGGCGCTGGTCGGTTTGGCGCTCGCGTGGGAACCATACCTTGAGCCTATCGTGCTCAAGGCGATGCGGTGAGGCGGCCGATGCAGCTTCGGTCCACCCTGACCTGCCCGCACTGCGGTCATCGAGCGACGGAGACGATGCCGACCGACGCCTGCCGGTTCTTCTACGAGTGCACCGGCTGCGGTATGCTCCTGCGCCCGAAGGCGGGCGACTGCTGCGTCTTCTGCTCCTTCGGCGACGTGCCCTGTCCGCCCATCCAGGAAGCCCGCGAGAACGGCGGGTCCGCATCCTGCTGCTCGGGGTCTTCCTGAGCTGCGGACCGGACAGGAAGCATACCCGCTTGGTCCAGGTCCGGGCAGGGTGCCGTGCCGAACGATCCGACGCTCGATGGAGCGTGATCGAAGCCCTCGGGTGCATGGATTCGGAGGCCCGGGCGCGAGACGTCCGGCGCGTCCCGTACTCCAGTCCCTTCCTCGCCGGGACATGATGTGGCATCGTTCTCCGGTGACCTTCTGGCTCGCCCTTCGCAGGCTGCTCCCGCTCCTGGCGGTGCTCGGCCTCGCCCTTGCGCCGGTGACCGCATCCGCGGCCGCCTCGGGCATGCACGCGCCGATGGCCGTTCAGGGTCACGTCATGGCGATGCCCGACGAGGTCATGGACGACATGGCCGGAATGGCCATGGACGAGATGCCGTGTTGCCCCAAGGAGCAGCCGGATATGCCCGACTGCTCGAAGGGCTGCCCCTTGATGGCGCTCTGCCTGGCGAAGGTCGCCACCGGCCTGCCGGTCGCCGTCGGACTTCCGGGCCGTGTCTCAGTCGTCGAGGGGACTGCGTGGGCCGTCATCGCCTCCTTCGACAGCCTGTCGCAAGGGCCGCCCACCGAGCCTCCCCGAGCCTGAACCCGATGCCGCCGGCGTGAGCGCCGGCCGATCCCGCGCGCCTGAAGGCCCGGGTCCCATCGTTTTCAGGAGATCATCGACCGTGTCCAAGACATCGTTTTCGCGCGCCCTCACGGCTGCGCTGCTCAACCTTGCCCTGACCGCCGCGGCCCAGGCCGACACCAAGGACTACGAGTTCCAACTGGTGAAGGACGAGGCCAAGCAGGGCGAGGCCATCCTCGACGTCCGCCTCGTCGACAAGCGCACGTCCAAGCCCGTGCCGAACGCCGTCATCTTCGCCAAGCGCATCGACATGGCGCCCGACAGCATGGAGGAGATGACCTCCAGGATCGAGCAGCTGCCGTCACCGGAGCCGGGCCTCTACCGGTTCAAGGCGAAGCTGACGATGGCCGGGGGCTGGCGCCTCTCGCTCGGGGCCAAGGTGCAGGGCGAAACCGGCACCGTCGAGAACAAGCTGGTGTTCAAGGCCACCAAGTGAGCCGGTCGGCTTGGGCGGCCGGGACCCTCGCCGCGCTCGCGGCGGGGGTTTTGGGATTTGAAGCGGGGCATGAGGGCAGCCCCGTGCCGGGGCTCGTCCGGCAGGCGCGGACCGGGTTCGCCCATTGGCTGCCGAGCACGCCACGGCCGGCTTCCCCGATGCAGGCACCGGTCGCGGCGAACACGACGGGACCGGTTGTCTACTACCGGGACCCGGACGGGAGACCGGACTACGCCTCCGAGCCGAAGCGCACGGCGGACGGTCGCGAATACCGCGCTGTCCACGCGAGCGAGGACGTGCGCTTCGACGAGCCAAACGAGGCGGAGGCGATGCCCGACGCTGGCCCCGGCGACATGGCCATGGCTCAGGCGACGCCCCCTGCAAGCGCCCGCAAGGTGCGCTTCTACCGCAACCCGATGGGCCTTCCGGACACCTCGCCGATTCCGAAGAAGGACTCGATGGGGATGGACTACCTCCCCGTTTACGAGGGCGAGGACACCGACGACGGCACCGTGAAAATCTCGCCGGGCAAGCTCCAGCGCACCGGGGTGCGGACGGCGGTCGCCGAGCGACGGGTCCTGTCGATGCCGGTGCGCGCGCCGGGCGCCATCGAGGAGGACGAGCGCCGGATCTCGGTCATCGCGATGCGCACCGACGCCTTCATCGAGAAGGTCGAGGCCGTCACCACCGGCGACCACGTCCACAAGGGCCAGCCGCTCCTGCGCCTGTTCTCGCCGGAGATGAACGCGGCCGCGGCGCAGTACCTCACCGGCATCGGCTACGAGGGCGCCCGCCGGCGCCTGGAGAACCTCGGCATCCCGCCCGAGGTCATCGACGAGATCGAGCGCACACGGAAGGTGCCCTCCACCATCACGTGGTCGGCGCCCCGCGACGGCGTCGTGGTCGAGCGCAACGTCTCGGACGGCATGCGCGCCAAGTCCGGCGACACCCTGTTCAAGCTCGTCGACCATTCCAGGGTCTGGGTCCTGGCCGACGTGACCGAACGCGACCTGGCGGCCGTGGCGGAAGGCCAGACGGCGACCATGCGCGCCCGGACGTTCCCGGACCGCGTCTTCACCGGCGCGGTGACCCGGATCTACCCGCACCTCGCCATGGGGACCCGGACCGCCCGCCTGCGCATCGAGCTGCCGAACCCGAACGGCGAACTGCGCCCGGGGATGTTCGCCGACGTGACGATCGCCACCGGCAGCGACAGGCCGGTGGTGGCGGTGCCCGACGACGCGGTCATCGACACCGGCATCAGGCAGGTCGTCCTGCTGGACAGGGGAGAGGGTCGCTTCGAACCGCGGCCGGTCAGGCTCGGCGCCCGCGGCGACGGCTACGTCGAGATCCGCGACGGCATCGTCGCCGGGGACCGCGTGGTGACCTCGGCCAACTTCCTCATCGACGCCGAGAGCAACCTGAAGGCGGCCCTCCAAGGTCTTTCCGAGACGAAGCCCGATCCCGGCCCGCAGGCTGCGGCCGAAGGAAAGGCGCCATGATTGCCCGCCTCATCGCCTGGTCGGCCCGGAATCTGGTGTTGGTCCTGATCGGGACGGTGTTCGCGGTTGGGGCCGGGCTTTATGCCCTGCGCACCCTGCCGCTTGACGCGATCCCTGACCTCTCGGACGTCCAGACCATCGTCTACACCGAGTACCCCGGGCAGGCGCCCCAGGTCATCGAGGACCAGGTCACATACCCCCTGACCACCGCGATGTTGACGGTGCCCCGGTCGAAGGTCGTACGCGGCTTCTCGTTCTTCGGGGTGTCGTTCGTCTACGTCATCTTCGAGGACGGCACCGACCCGTACTGGGCCCGGAGCCGGGTGCTCGAATACTTGAACACCGTGGCCAAGCGCCTGCCGGCCGGCGTGACCCCGACGCTGGGACCCGACGCGACCGGGGTCGGCTGGGTCTACCAGTACGTCGTGGTCGCCAAGGAACGCACGCTGGCCGAGCTCCGCTCGCTCCAGGACTGGGTCGTGCGCTTCGGGGCCTCGCGTGCCGAGGGCGTGGCCGAGGTCGCGGGCGTCGGCGGCTTCGTGAAGCAGTACAACGTGGTCGTCGATCCCAACCGCCTGCGGGCACAGGGCATCACCCTGACGAAGCTCAGGGAAGCGATCCGGGCGAGCAACGCCGACGTCGGCGGCCGTACCGTCGAGCTCTCCGAGTTCGAGTTCGTCGTCCGTGGCCGCGGCTACCTCAAGAGCGTCGCCGACATCGAGAGCATCGTCCTGAGGACGGAGGCGGGCACACCCCTGCGGGTGAAGGACGTGGCTCGGGTCGAGCTCGGTCCCGACGAGCGCCGCGGGATCACCGAGATGAACGGCGACGGCGAGGTCGCCGGCGGGATCGTCCTGCAACGGTTCGGGGCGAACGCCCTGAACGTCATCGAGAACGTGAAGGCCCGCCTTGCCGAGGTCGCCGCCAGCCTGCCCAAGGGCACGGAGATCCTTCCGGTCTACGACCGCTCGCACCTCATCGTGGCGGCCATCGAGACCCTCAAGGGCACGCTGATCGAGGAAAGCGTCATCGTCGCCCTCGTCTGCGTCGTGTTCCTGCTCCACGTCCGCAGCGCGCTGGTGGCGATCCTGATGCTGCCGGTCGGCATCCTCATGGCGTTCGCGGGCATGAAGGCCCTCGGGCTCGGGGCCAACATCATGAGCCTGGGCGGCATCGCCATCGCGGTGGGCGCCATGATCGACGCCGCCATCGTGATGATCGAGAACGCCCACAAGCACCTGGAGCGGGCGGACCCCGGCAAGCGCCGGGTCGAGATCCTGATCGAGGCCGCAAGCGAGGTCGGGCCGTCGCTGTTCTTCTCGCTCCTCATCATCACCGTGAGCTTCCTGCCGATCTTCACCCTGGAGAGCCAGGAGGGCCGCCTGTTCGGTCCGCTGGCCTTCACGAAGACCTTCGCCATGGCGGCGGCGGCGGTGCTGTCCCTGACCCTCGTGCCGGCGCTGATGGTCCTCTTCGTCCGTGGCCGGATCATCCCCGAGCATCGCAACCCGGTGAACAGGCTCCTGATCTGGGTCTACCGCCCCCTCATCGCCGGCGTCCTGCGGGCGCGTGTCCTCACGATCCTGCTGGCCGTGGTCGTCCTGGCGGCGACGGCGTGGCCTGCGAGCCGGCTCGGGTCGGAGTTCATGCCCGACCTCGACGAGGGCACCCTGATGTACATGCCGACCACGTTGCCGGGCATCTCGGTGACCAAGGCCGGCGACCTCCTCGCGACCCAGGACAGGATCATAAAATCCTTCCCCGAGGTCGCCTCGGTCTACGGCAAGGCCGGACGGGCCAACACCGCGACCGATCCGGCGCCGAGCGAGATGTTCGAGACCATCGTCAACTTGAAGCCGAAGATGGAATGGCGCCCTGGCGTCACGACGGCGAGCCTGCGGGCCGAGATTGACGCCGCGCTCCAGTTCCCCGGCGTGTCGAATGCCTGGACCCAGCCGATCCGGGCCCGGATCGACATGCTCTCGACCGGTATCCGCACCCCCGTCGGGATCAAGGTTCTGGGGACGGACCTCGCCGAGATGGAGACGGTCGCCCGCCAGGTCGAGGCGGTGGTGAAGGCGGTCCCGGGCACGTCGAGCGCCTACGCCGAGCGGGTGCAGGGCGGCTACTTCCTCGACATCACCCCTGACCGCGATGCGCTGGGCCGGTACGGGCTGACGGTCGGCGACGTGCAGGACGTGATCGGGATGGCGCTCGGCGGCGAGAGCGTCACCAACACCGTCGAGGGCCGGGAGCGCTACACCGTCAACGTACGCTACCCGCGCGCCTTCCGTTCCGACCCGCGATCCATCGCCTCCGAGGTTCAGGTGCCGATCGCGGGCGGGGGCACCGTGCCTCTCGGCGAGGTCGCCAAGGTTCAGTTGAACCGCGGCCCGACGCAGATCCGGACGGAGAACGGGCAGCTCGCAGTGTTCATCTACGTCGACGTCGCCGGTCGCGACCTCGGGGGCTACGTCGCAGAGGCCAGGGCGGCGGTGGCCAACGAGGTCAGGCTCCCCCAAGGCACCCTGGTGCAGTGGAGCGGGCAGGTCGAGTACCTCGACCGGGCGACGGCCCGACTTGCAGTCGTGGTGCCGCTGACGCTGCTGATCGTGTTCCTGCTGCTGTACCTCAACTTCCGTCGGCTCACCGAGACCCTCATCGTCATGCTGTCGCTGCCCTTCGCCCTGGTCGGCGGGGTCTGGCTGATGTGGTGGATGGGCTTCAACGTGTCGGTGGCGGTGGCGGTCGGCTTCATCGCGCTGGCCGGCGTCGCGGCGGAAACCGGGGTGATCATGCTGGTCTACCTCGACCACGCGCTGGTCGAGGTGCGGGCCGAATGCGATCGCGACGGGCGGGCTTTCACCGGCGACGACCTGCGCCGGGCCATCATGGTCGGCGCGGTCGAACGGGTCCGCCCGAAAATGATGACCGTGGTCGCCATCATGGCCGGGCTCCTGCCGATCCTGTGGAGCACCGGATCGGGCTCCGAGGTCATGCAGCGGATCGCGGTCCCCATGATCGGCGGCATGGTCTCGTCGACCGTCCTGACACTGGTTGTGATCCCGGCGGTGTACGGCCTCGTGAAAGGATGGGGCCTGCCGCGGTCCGAACCGAGCACCATCGACCCCGAGACCCTACTTGTAACGTTCTGAACAATCTGTCGGAGGGAACCCATGCCATGGGCCCACTCCCAACCCCTTGCCGACCCTCGGAAGGTCCGCTCCCAGGCTGTTAAAGCAGAGGTCAACGACCGGGTTGGGTGGGAAGCAGCTTGGCTGCTTTCAGTCGCAAGACGTTCTTAAGCGGACCTAGGATGACCCGCCGTCTCCGGATGGACGGTCCAACCCATCGCAGGGTCGAAGTTCGTTAAAGTCGGATGCCGACATCATCAGAGGCGATGCGACCGGCACGAAAGTGCTCTGCCTCGGGAGACAGCGTGATTCACGATTGCAAAGCCCCGGTCACGCGACATCTCGTGCTGGTCCGGCATGGCCAGAGCGTAGCCAACCGATCCGGCCTGTTCACGGGATTGCTGGACTCGCCCTTGACCGAGCAGGGCCGGAGGGAAGCCGAGGCAGCCGGCCGGCGTTTGGCAGAGTGCAACTGGCGCTTTTCCGCTGCCTTCACCTCGACGCTAACGCGGGCCGTCGTGAGCGGCCGGCTTATCCTCGATGCGCTCGGGCAACCCGAATTGGTCCCCCAAAGCTTCGCCGCGCTCGACGAGCGAGACTACGGGGACCTCAGCGGGCTCGACAAGATCGCCGCCGATGCGCGCTGGGGGGCGGAGCGGATCGAGACCTGGCGCCGCTCCTACGCAGAGGCGCCGCCGAACGGTGAGAGCCTGCGCGATACCGTCTCCCGCATCGTGCCATGCTACCTCCGAACCATCCAGCCGGCGGTCATGGGCGGAGACGTGCTCGTCGTCGCCCACGGCAATTGCCTGCGGGCGCTTGTGATGGCGCTCGAAGACCTGAGCCCGGCGGACGTCGAGCACCTCGAACTCGCGACGGGCTCCGTCAGGATCTATGAGCTTGCCGCGGACACGACAATCAAGGCCCACTGGATCGACGGGTGAATCCGCCTGTCGGCCTCTCACAATGGGTCTCCGTGATCTGCGAAGGGGCACTTATTTCATCTATTTCAGTGATGGGAAGCATCTAATCATTCCGTTGGAGTGAATGAAAAGAACATGGGATTCTCCGGCATCACATCGGAGCCACCCATGTCCGCGCCCAGACTTTTCTCCCACGCTCGGTCAATGCGTGCCTTGGCCGGCACGAGAGCCATCCTTCCGGGACTGGGCCTCTGTGTGGCGGTCACCGCCGCAGCGGTCGGCTTCGAGGCCGCCGAGGCGCACCTGTTCGGTCGTGCCTGGCTCGAAGCCCTGGTGCTCGCGATCCTGCTCGGCAGCGCGATCCGCACCATTTGGACCCCGTCGCAGCGTTTCTTTCCCGGCATCGCCTTCGGGGCCAAGACCGTGCTGGAGATCGCGGTCGTACTACTCGGCGCGTCGCTCAGCCTCGCGACGATCCTCGCCGCCGGACCGGGCCTTCTCTTCGGCATCGCGGGCGTCGTCGTGGTCGCGATCCTGTCGAGCTACGGCATCGGCCGGGCGCTCGGGCTGCACCCGCGCATGGCGATCCTCGTCGCATGCGGTAACTCGATCTGCGGCAACTCGGCGATCGCGGCCACGGCACCGGTGATCGGCGCCGACGGCGAGGATGTCGCCGCCTCCATCGCCTTCACCGCGGTGCTGGGCGTGCTGGTGGTGCTCGGCCTGCCGCTGCTGGTGCCGCTGCTCGGTCTGTCGCCGATGCAGTACGGCGTGCTCGCCGGCCTCACCGTCTACGCTGTTCCGCAGGTCCTCGCCGCCACCGCGCCGGTCGCGGCGCTCAGCGTCCAGGTCGGAACCCTGGTGAAGCTCGTCCGGGTGCTGATGCTAGGCCCGGTCGTCCTGGTGCTCTCGCTCGGCGCAAGCCGGCTGCGCGAGGAGACCGACGAGGCCGCCCCCGGCGTCACCGCGGGCGACCGCCCGGCCCGCGGCGGCCTCGCGATCCACCGCCTGGTGCCGTGGTTCATCCTCGCCTTCCTTGCGCTCGCGGGCCTTCGCTCGACGGGCCTGATCCCGCCGGTTGCGCTCGCGCCGATGTCGGAGACCGCCAACGTGCTGACCGTGGTCTCGATGGCGGCGCTCGGCCTCGGGGTCGACGTGCGCAGCGTCGCCAAGGCCGGGGCGCGGGTGACCCTCGCGGTGGTCGCCTCGCTCCTCGCCCTCGGCGCCGTCAGCCTCGGCCTGATCCGCGTGCTCGGCCTCGTCTGATCCGCGCTATGGCATCGATCCAACTCCTTGATGAAAGAACTGCCGTGACACGTTCGTCCCAATCTTCGTCCGAGGCGGTCGCGCAGGCGACGGGATGGTTGATGAGGCCGGGTCGCGAAACGGCGGACGCGGCAGCCCTTCTCGACGGGTTCAGTGCGTGCCTCTTGGGGCTTGGCTTGCCACTGGCCCGCGCCACCACCCACGCGCCGACCCTGCATCCGTCGTTCCGCTGGGTAATGCGCGTCTGGCATCCAGGAGCGTCGAGCCTAGCCCTGCGTCGCCGCCACGGCATCGAGAGTACGCCGACCTTCCACGGCAACACCGTCGAGCGCGTAGTCGAGACCCGTACCCCATTCCGATGCCGTCTCGACGGGGATGGGCCGCTGCCGTTTCCTGTGCTCGGCGAGCTTCGCACCGAGGGTCTAACCGACTACCTCATCGTGCCGCTGCGCGCCGCGCGTGGACGCATGGGCGCCGCCTCCTGGGCCACGGCGAGACCGGGCGGCTTCACGCCGATCGAGATCGACACGTTGCTGGCGCTGGTCGAGCCGTTCTCGCTGCTGTTCGAGATCAAGGCGCTCGACGACATGCTAGGCGCGGTGCTGAGTGCCTATGTCGGACGCGACCCGGCGCGGCAAATCCTGGCCGGCACGGTGCGGCGCGGCGACGTACGCTTGATGCGGGCCGCGATGATGCTGACCGACCTGCGCGGGTTCGGCGAACTGTCCGACCGGCAAAGCTCCGACCGTGTCGTGGCCGCCCTCAACCGGATGTTCGATGCCATCGTGCCGGCCGTCGAGGCGGAAGGCGGCGAGGTGCTGAAGTACATCGGCGACGGGCTACTGGCCGTGTTCGATGCCGATCGCGACGAGGCCGAGGCGCGCAGTGCCGCCTTGCGTTCCGCCGAGGCCGCGCTTGATGCGCTTGCGACCCTGCGCGACGGTGACAGGGCTGCCTTCGAGGTCGGCGTCGCACTTCATGTCGGGGAGGTCGCCTACGGCAATATCGGCGGCGGCGACCGGGTCGATTTCACGGCGATCGGCCGCGATCTCAACGTGCTCGCCCGCGTCGAGCGCCTGTGCAAGACCTACGACACGCCGCTGATCGCCACCGACACCTTCATCGACGGGTTGGCACATGCCCTTGAACCGCTCGGCACCGTCGCCCTGCGCGGTTTTTCCGAGCGTCACGCCCTGTTCGGGTGTCGCAGGACCGCGCCCGTCGGCGCGCCGGCGGCGTGACGCCGAGACGGCGTCCTTGATCGTCCCATCGGAGATCGAAACTTCTCAAATCATCGCGTTTGGAGATCATTCGTATCGCGAAAGACCGTTGGTGGGAATAAATCGCATCCCGTAGCATCTCCCTGGTCGCGAGGAATCGCCACGGGCCCGGTGCCCTCGAACGCATCGACGCCGACATCCTTCAAGGGGAGAGACCATGCACGGACTGGACAGACCGATGAACCGCCGCCTCGTCCTGGGTGGCCTAGGGCTCGGCAGCCTCGGCGCCGCCATACCGGCCTGGGCGGGCGGCTCGGTGAAGCTTCCGCTGCCCGGCGGCCCGGACGAGCGGGCGCTGACCACGGCCTTTCCGGGCAAGGCCGAGATGATCCTCCAGCGCACTCATCCGCCGCTACTGGAGACGCCGTTCTCGGTGTTCGACGAGGGCGTGTTCACCCCCAACGATCGCTTCTACGTCCGCTGGCACTGGGCCTCGATCCCGACCGAAGTCGATGCCGGCACCTTCCGGCTCAAGGTCCACGGCCATGTCGAGAAGGAGCTCTCGCTCTCGCTCGACGCCATCGCCGGCCTGCCGCGCTTCGAGATCGCCGCGGTGAACCAGTGCTCGGGCAATTCGCGTGGGCTGTTCGAGCCGCGGGTGCCCGGCGCGCAATGGGCCAACGGCTCGATGGGCAACGCCCGCTGGACCGGGGTGCGCCTCAAGGACGTGCTCGAAAAGGCCGGGGTGAAGTCCGGCGCCGTGCAGGTGCGCTTCAGCGGCCTCGACGAGCCCGTGGTCGACGACGCGCCGGACTTCAAGAAGTCCCTCGATCTCGACCACGCCAACAATGGTGAGGTGATGATCGCCTACGCGATGAACGGCGAGCAACTTCCGCTGCTCAACGGTTTCCCGCTCCGCCTCGTGGTGCCGGGCTGGTACTCGACCTACTGGGTCAAGATGCTGTCCGACATCGAGGTGCTGGACAAGCCCGACGACCAATATTGGATGAAGACCGCTTACCGCATACCGGACGTGCCGGGCGCTAACATCAAGCCCGGTCAGACCGGCTTCAAGACGGTGCCGATCAACAGGATGGTGCCGCGCTCGTTCGTAACCAACCTGCAGGACGGCGCCAAGGTGGCGGCCGGAACGCCGGTGGCGTTGCGCGGCATCGCCTTCGGCGGCGATTGCGGGGTGAAGGCGGTCGAGTTCTCCGGCGACGGCGGGGCGACGTGGTTCCCGGCGCAGCTCGGCGCGGACGAGGGCCCCTACAGCTTCCGCCGCTTCGAGGGCAGCCTGCCGGCGCTGGCCTCCGGCACCCACACGGTCCGGGTCCGCTGCACCAACACCAACGGCGTCGCGCAGCCCATGGACCGGGTCTGGAACGGCGCCGGCTTCATGCAGAACGGCATCGAGGCCGTGTCATTCCAGGCCGCTTGAGGAGAACAGCCATGAACCCGATCCGCCCTGCGGCCCTCATCGCCGCCCTCATACTGTCTCCCATGGTGGCGCTCGCCGCTTCGGCTCCCGAGCCGATGCGCTTCACCTCGCAATCGATCGAATTCCCGACTTCCGACCGGATCTTCCCGGACGGGCCGGGGGCCGAGGCGGTCAACAACAACTGCCTCGCCTGCCACTCGGCCGGGATGGTGCTGACCCAGCCCAAGCTCACGAAGGCGCAGTGGACCGAGACCGTGAACAAGATGGTTCACGTCTACAAGGCGCCCGTCGATCCGGCCGACGTGCAGACCATCGTCGATTACCTCACGGCGTTGAAGCCGACGCTCTGAATCCCCGAATCCAGAGGCCACCGCGTTTTTTTCGCCGGCCTCGGGGAATAGACCGCACCTTCCGGCATCTCCTCAGGGCGATGCACGGCCGGCCCGGCCTTGCACCACGGATTTCCGATTTCGAACCAGCCCTCGCGGCCGGCCTTTGGCCGCCGAACGAGTGCGCATGCCCGAGAGACCCGCTTCATGACCCATATCCGCACCAGCCTCCGCACCCTCCTCGCCGGAGCCGCCTTGCTCCTCGCCCAGGGCCAGCCCGGGTTCGCCGCCGGCTTCGACGGCGCGATCAAGAACAACGCCCTGGCGCTGAACGCCGCCGGGACCGTCGCCGCTGTGTCGAACAGCGAGGAGAGCGCCGTCGTCGTCTACGACGTCGCCAAGGGCACCGTGCTGCGCCGCCTCGACGGCTTCGTCACGCCGCGCAACATCGTGTTCGCACCGGACGGCGCCCGCTTCTACATCTCCGACAGCGGCACCGGCCGGATCACGGTCTACGAGACCGCCACCGGCAAGGAGGCCGGCGTTCTCGCCGCGGGCCCCGGCGCGTTCGGCACGGTGCTCTCGGCCGACGGGACCAAGCTCTACGTCAACAACGAGGCCGCGAGCACGCTGACCGTGTTCGACACCAAGACCATGCTCGCCGAGGCCGTGATCCCCGGCTTCGCGCAGCCGCGCCAGGGCGTGAAGCTGTCGCCGGACGGCAAGACCGTGTTCGTGACGAACTTCCTCGGCGACAAGATTACGTTGGTCGATACCGCCACCAACAAGATCACCGGCGAGATCGCCGGGTTCGACAAGCTGCGCGCCATCTCGATCACCAAGGACGGTAAGACGCTGTTTGCCGCCAATAGCGGCCGTAACACCATCGGCGTGGTCGATGTCGCCGCCCGTAAAGTCACCTCCGAGGTGGCAGTGGGCAAGGACCCCTACGGCGCCGCGCTGACCCCGGACGGGCGCTTCGTCTATTCGGGCAACCTCAAGGACAACTCGCTCTCGGTGATCGACACCGGCACCCTCAAGGTCGTCGCCACGGTGACCGGCCTGAACGAGCCGCGCCAGGCGATCGCGTTCTCGGCCGACAACGCCCACGCCTACGTCCTCAACCGCGACCTCAGCGTCGCCGTGGTGGACCGGGCGAAGAACGTAGTCGTCTCGACGATGAAGCCGTGAAGCGACGCGCGTCGGGGGCCTTATCGCCCCCGGCGCGTTCTCGTCGTCGACACGTCACGAACGCAGGACAAAAACCCCATGCTCGGCCTGTTCCAGCGCAAGGACCGCCTCATCGTGCACGGCGAGGCGCCCTACAATGCCGAGCCGCCGCTCGATCGCCTGCGGGCGGCCTTCCTCACCGACCAGGCCGACTTCTACGTCCGCAGCCACGGCAACATCCCGGACCTCGACGCCGACGGCTACCGCCTGACTGTCGACGGGATGGTCGCGACGCCCCTCGAATTGTCCGTCGCCGATCTGAAGGCACGCTTCGCGCACGTCACCGTCACGGCGGTGATGCAATGCGCCGGCAACCGCCGGGCCGACATGCTGGCTGTGGCCCCGGTCTCCGGCGACCCGTGGGCGCCCGGCGCCATCGGCAACGCGGAATGGACCGGGGTGCGGCTCGCCGACGTCCTGCACGCCGCCGGGATCGATGCGGGCGGTACGCGCCACGTCGCCTTCGAGAGCCACGACCGGATCGCCCGTACGGACACGCGCTTCGGCGCCTCGATCCTACTCGCCAAGGCACTGGCCCCCGAGACGCTGCTCGCCTTCTCGATGAACGGCGAGCCTCTCGCCCCCGAGCACGGCCATCCCCTACGAGTGGTCGTTCCAGGATTTGCCGGCATCCGCAGCCCGAAATGGCTCGCCCGCATCACGGTGCAGGACCACCCCTCCGACAATCCGATGCAGGCCGACGACTACAAGCTATTCCCGCCCGACGTGACGGCCGAGACCGCCGACCCGGCCCACGGCATCACCATCGAGGCGATGCCGCTCAACAGCGCGATCTGCGAGCCCGCCCGCGGCGCAGCGTTGAAGGCCGGCCGGCACGCGATCCGCGGCTACGCCATCGCCAGCGACCGCGCGGTCGCCCGCGTAGACGTCTCGACGGATGGCGGTCGCAGCTGGGCACAGGCCCGGATCGACCGCGATGCCGACGCGCCCTACGCCTGGACGTTCTGGGAGATCGACCGCGAGCTGACCGCGGGCGAGCACGAACTCGCGGTGCGGGCCTGGGACTCCGCCGGCCAGACCCAGCCGGCGGCGCCCGACGACACCTGGAACTACAAGGGCTACCTCAGCGCCGCCTGGCACCGGGTACGGGTCACGGTGGCCTAACAGTCACGCCCAGAGCAGGGCGGTGGCCGCAAGGCCCGAGATCGCGATCAGCAAGGCCGCGATCCCGACGGTGAGGATGCGCGGCATCATCGGGATCTCGGCATCGGCGAGACGCGCCCGGATCGCCCGGTCCCGCCATGCGGCGCCGGCGAACGAGGCAAGCGCGCAGGCGATCAACGTGAGCGACAGCACCTTTAGCGGCCAGACCGCCAGCACCTCCCGCAGGAAGCGCTGCGCGGCCAGGCCGACGCCGAGGAAGGCGAGCCCGGTGCGAAGCCACGCCACGAACGTACGCTCGGCTGCCAGAACCGTCCGGTCCTCGGCGAGCCTCACCCGGGGATCGTCGGGGTGCACGGGTTTCGCAGGATCGCTCATCCGGCATCCGCCGTCGCGATCAGGTCGAGCAACGCGTCGGCGGCCCGGCTGCGGTAGCGCTCCTTGTGGCGCAGCACCCGGAACGGCCGGCTCGGCAGGGCGAACGCCGCCCGCACCAGGGTTCCGGCCCGAAGCGCTGCGGCGACCACGGTCTCGGACAGGACGGCGGCCCCGCCCCCGGCCTCGACGGCGGCGCGCACCGCCTCGTTAGAGGGCAGTTCGAGCGTGACCCGAAGCTGGGCGGCTGCGAGGCCGGCCGCACCCAGGGCCGTCTCGAAGGCCGAGCGGGTTCCCGATCCCGCCTCGCGCAGCACCCAGTCGGCCCCGGCGAGATTTTCGGGTTCGAGGGCGGTCGCCCCGGCGAAGGCATGGCCAGGGGCGACCACGAGGACCAGTTGGTCCTGCGCGATGGTGGTGCTCGCAAGCGTCGGGTCGTCGAGCGCCCCCTCGACGAAGCCGAGTTCGGCCTGCCCGGCGCGCACTGCGTCGGCGGCGTCGGTGGTGTTGCCCACCGCCAACCGGATAGCGATCTCAGGGTAGGCCCGGCGGAAGGCGACGAGGTGGCGAGGCAGCCAGTCGCTGGCGATGGTCTGGCTGGCGTAGAGCGCCAGCGTCCCGCGCCGCAGGCCGCTGAGGTCGGCGAGCACCAGTTCGGCCGCGTCGGCGCGGGCAAGCACGGCGCGGGCCTCGACGAGGAACACGCGCCCCGCCTCGGTCAACTCGATCCCGCGGCCGACCCGGTGAAACAGCTTCGTCGCGTGCCGCCCCTCGATGTTGGCGATCGCCGTGCTGACCGCCGACTGGACGAGGTTCAGCGCTTCGGCAGCCCGCGTCACGTGCTGCCGCTCGGCCACCGCCACGAAGATGCGGAGCTGGTCGAGGGTCACGGCTGCCGACGATCCGGCGCGAGGCCACGCACCTGCGCATCGACCGCCTGCGCGACAGTGAGCAGCCGGGCCTCATCAGTTCGACCGGTGACGACGTAGGACATGCCGCCATCGACCCAGGAGAAGGCGGCGACATCGCCCTCGCGAGCGAAGCGGAAGAGCGTTCGCCCATCGCCGTCTCCGACACGGCTGTAGAGCGACAGGCGGGTTCCGCGGTCGTCGTCGTACATTAGCATCGCTGCGGATTCGGCGCCGGCCGGCAGCAGCCGCCCGCCCATCAGGCGAAACCCTTGGGCCGCGAGATCGGGGGCCGCGACCGCGTGACCGAGGCGCTTCGAGAGCCACGTCACGAGGTGGAGCTTCTCGTCGGCGCGCACCTCCACCGGATGCACCACCTCGACCACGAAGGTGCGAAAGGCCGCGACCGCGTCCTGCGTCGCCGGTGCCTCCGCCACCATCGCCGTCGCGGGTCCGCCGCGCAGGGCATGGCCGACCCAGCCGCCGGCACCGCCGAGCGCAAGGCAGAGCACGGCTGCAGCTGCCATGGGGAACCAGCCCCCGCCGACGAACCGACGTCGCGGGCGAATGTTGGCCACCCGGAGCCGCGCCGGGATCGCCTCCTCGGCGATCGGCGCGAGGCGGGCACGCATGCGCTCGCGCAGGGCGCGATCCGCCGAGACCTCGGCCGCACGCGCGGGGTTTCCTTTGAGCCATGCCTCGACCAGCGCCTGCCGCTCCGGTTCGAGGCGGCCGTCGATCAGGCCGTGCAGGTCGTCCTCGCCGACCGGGCGTGGATCCCCGCTCATTTCACCCTCCTCAAGAGGCCGGTCCGGCCAGTTTCCAGAAAACTTCGCATCCGTGTCCGCGCCCGGCTTAAGCGCGACATCACCGTGCCGAGCGGTACCCCGAGCACCTGGGCCGCCTCGGCATAAGACAGATCCTCCACCGCGACGAGCAGCAGCACCGAGCGCTGTTCCTCGGGCAGGGTGTCGAGCCCGGCGAGTACGTCGTGGCCTCCCAACGCGGCTTCCGGGTCGATACCCGGATCGGGCACCTGCTCCAGTGCTTCCGCGCCGACATCGACGCCGCGCCGGCCCCGGCGCCGGACGGCGCCGAGGAACAGATTGCGCTCGATCGTGAACAGCCACGCCCGCAAGTCGCCGTCGCGGCGACGCCCGGACCAGGCGGACAATGCCCGCTCCAGCGTGTCCTGAACGAGGTCGTCGGCCGCCTCGCGGTCCCGCAACAGCGCGACGGCGTAGCGCCGCAACGCCGGGATCTGCGGTTCGATGAGGGCGGCGATCTCGTCCAACGACGTTTCCCGGTCAGAGGGGGCCGATCAAGGCATTCACCGATCAAGGCTTGGCGATGTGCCACGCGCCGTTGAGGAAGCCGTCGCCGGTGATGTCGCCGGGCTTGGTGTCCTTGGCAAAGGTGTAGAGCGGCTTGCCCTTGTAGGCCCACTGCATCGTGCCGTCGTCCCGCGTCACCATCGTCCAGTCGCCGCTGGCGGCCGAGCCGGAGGCGGCCATCAGGGCCGGCCAGTTGGTGGCGCAGGGGCCGTTGCACATCGACTTGCCGCCCATGTCCTTGTCGAAGGTGTAGAGGGTCATGCTCTTGGCATCGACGAGCGCCGGCCCCTTGGCGGTCTCGGCCGTCATGGCAGGCGCGGCAGCCTGGGCGGCCAAGGCGGAGAAGGCGACAGCCGCGAAGGCGGCGCGGATCAGCAGAGTGCGCATGGGTGAGGTCTCCCGCGGTCGAGCATGACCGCATCGGGAGGGATGCCGAAGAGGCGCCTCTATTCCACGCGTCTTCTCGACGACAGATCACGAAGGCGTGAACGGGCTCTCAGCCAAATCCGCGGAATAAAGCCGCGCCCCAGGCATCCTTCCCATCGACACCGGATCAAAAGGAAGCCGCATGCGCGGAGCACTGGGATTTGCCGTGACGGCGGCGCTGATGGCGAGCGGCCTCGTCGGCGGCCGGATGATGATGCGCCCGACCTTGGCCGCGACCGAGCCAGCGGCAGCTCCGTCCGCGTCCTTCGACGCGATGATGGCGCAGTCGATGGCGCAGATGCATGCCGACATGATGGTCCCGCCCTCGGGCGACCCCGACCGCGACTTCGCCGCGATGATGATCCCGCACCACGAAGGCGCGATCGCGATGGCGAAGGCAGAGCTGCTCCACGGCAAGGATCCGGTCCTGCGCCGCCTCGCGCAGGGGATCGTCGTCGAGCAGGGCCAGGAGATCGATGTGATGCGCCGCGCGCTCGCCGATCGCCCCGCGATGCCGGGTCGGTCCGCCGGCGCCCCTCCCGTTCACCACCATGGCGCGGCACCTGCCGCCGAGATGCCTTCGGAGCACCGCCGATGAAGACCGCCCTGACCGTTCTCGCCCTTGTGCTGCTCTCCGGCTCGGCCTTCGCCGGGCAGGCTCCGGGCCCCGCCTCGGCGCCCGACGTGCCCATCAGCAGCAAAGACCGGTTCTACACCTCCGATCAGTTCTCCAACACGGTCTCGGTAATCGATCCCGCCGCCAACACCCTGCTCGGGGTGATCCGGCTCGGCGACCCGACGCCGATGAATCTGAGCCCGCTCTATCGCGGGCAGCTTCTGGTCCACGGCATGGGCTTCTCGCCGGACCACAGGACCCTTCTCGCGGTCTCGATCGGTTCGAACTCCGTAAGCTTCATCGACACGGCGACCAACGCGGTCCGCCACACCGCCTATGTCGGCCGCTCGCCGCACGAAGCCTTCTTCACGCCGGACGGTCGAGAGGTCTGGGTGAGCGTGCGCGGCGAAGACTATATCGCCGTGCTCGATGCCGCGACCGCCAAGGAGACCCGCCGGATCACCGTACCGAACGGGCCGGGCATGACGATCTTCTCGCCGGACGGCACCTACGGTTACGTCTGCTCCAGCTTCAGCCCCGAGACCGTCGTCATCGACACCAAGACCCACGCCATCGTCGGCCGCGTGAAGCAGGAGAGCCCGTTCTGCCCCGACATCGCCGCCACGCCGGACGGCAAGCAGGTGTGGTTCACCCTCAAGGATGTCGGCCGGACCCAGGTGTTTTCGGCGCGTCCGCCATTCGCGCCGCTGAAGACGATCGAGACCGGGCCGATCACCAACCACGTCAACATCGTCTCGACCAAGGCCGGCCAGTTCGCCTACGTGACGATTGGCGGCCTGAACCAGGTTAAGGTGTTCCGCACCGACGATTTCTTCCAGCTCGCAACGATCCCGACCGGCGCCCTGCCGCACGGGCTCTGGCCCTCGGGCGACGGCAGCCGCGTCTATGTCGGCCTGGAGAACGCCGACAAGGCCGCGGTGATCGACACCGCGTCGAACACGGTGATCGCCGAGGTGCCGATCGGGCAGGGTCCGCAGGGCGTCGCCTACGTCCCGAACGCCGTGCCGGAGGGCGACGGAATGCAAAACCTCCAGCCGCTGGGGGCCGCAGGCCAGACCAGTGCGCTGACGCTCGCGGGCGGCGACGGCAAGCCGGCGACGCAGGTCACCCTGTTCGACCAGGGCGTGCTGCAGACGCTGCAGGCCGCGATCACGGGACTGGCGCCGAAGATGCCGTTCGTGCTGGCGCTGTCCGCAGATCCGAAGGGCGCGACCGGCCTGGAGCCACTCGCCGCCTTCACCACCAACCCGGCCGGCGCGGCCATCGTCAACGCGATCGGCCCGATCCGGCAAGTCACCCGCAAGGACGCCGGCCCGAGCCGCCGTTACCTCGTGGTCGCGGCGGGCAAGCCCGGCAAACTCGGCGGCGTCGAGCAGGTGCAGATCACGGATTAATCGAGCGGTGTCGCCAGTCCGGAAGGCGAACATCTCAAACAATGCCTCCGTGACGCGAGCCCAGCCTCGATGTCTGCTTTCGAGAACAGCGTCAGCCCGCTTCTATGGCGTAGTTGGGTCGGATACGGCACGTCCGCTCCGAGGCGAAAAGTTAAGGTCCGCTCTCCAGTCATCCCGGACGTTCATGGCGATACCCAGTGTTAGATTTCCAACACTAGCCTTGCAGGGCGGGATGAGGCTGGTCGAACTATTACGCTTTCTTCCCCTGATGGAATTGAATTTTTGGAAGTACGGACCGCGCCTGGACTGCGGGGGACACTATGTCAGGTCCCTGCGATCACGTCGCGACACCTAGGCCCGGGTGTCGTCGGTTACGATAAGGGGCCCCGAAGGGCCCCTGCCGATCACATACGATGGTGGCGATGGCCATGCCCGTGGCGCATCATGTGGCCACGGTGGTGATGGTGGTGCCGCATCATGTGCCCACGATGATGGTGATGGCGCATGCCATGGCCGCGATGACCGTGCATGCCGTCCATCCGGACCTCAGTCACGGCGGTAGGGGCATCGACGGCACCGATCATGCCGGGGGCGGCCGAGGCGGGGGCGACCGAAGCGGTACCCAGGGTTGCCAGGATGGCGGCGGCGAAAAGGGACTTTCTCATGGGCTTCCTCACGTCGTTGTCGGCAATGCGTCGAAAACGACGGCACCCGAGCCTTGAGAACGGCTCCGCTTCCAAGACCGTTCCTCGGGGTACGTTCTCCTCAATCTCGCGTGCCTAACGGAACATTTGAATTCCGTTGCGCTGGTCGGCCAGCCCCACTTTTCGACCCAGCTGGCAATAACATCGAACGGCACTCACCCCGCCCTGGCCGGCCACTGACGATGCAGATCGTCGATGACGAAGGCGTGGGCGTGACGGCGGCCTCCATGCAGGTGCGGGTGCCGGACGTCGAGGTCCGCGTGGGCGTGCTCGATCACGTCGGGGTCCGTTGGCGGCCATAGCCGGGCCGCCGTGGTGACGCCGGCAAGCGTCATTCCCCCGAGGATCGCCAGCGTGGCAGGCATCCCCACGGACGGCCCCAGCCAACCGGCCAGCGGATAGGTGAGCAACCATGCGGCATGGGACAGGGCGAACTGGGCGGCGAAGACGGCCGGCCGGTCCTCCGGGGTCGCCGAGCGGCGCAGGAGTCTGCCGGTGGGGGTCTGCACGGCGGAGTAGGCGATGCCGAGGATCAGCCATGTCCCGAGGAGAAGCGGCCATCCGATGGTGCCGCCCCATGTCATGGCGGCGACACCCAGGAGAACCACGCCGAGCAGGGCTGCCGCCGGGATCATGATTGCGCGGTCCGATAGCCGGTCGAGCAGGCGCGGCAGCGTCAGGGCGGCGATCATGGAGCCGCCCCCGAACAGGCCGAGGGCGAGGGCCACGTCGGCCTGGGGTCGCTCCAGCAGGCCCTGCACGATCACCACGGTGTTGACGATGACCATCGCGCCGGCCGAGGCGACCGCGAGGTTCAGGGCGAGCAACCCGCGCAGGCGCGGCGTCGCGAGGTAGATCCTGAGGCCCCGCGTCGTGCGGTCGTAGACGCCGCCTTGCCGGTCGGTCCGGGTGGCGGTCGGCAAGGTCACGGACACCACCAGGGCCGCCGAGCAGAGGAAGCCGACGACCGTGCCGCCGAACAGCGCGTTGTAGGGCACCACGGTCAGGAGAAGGGCCGCCAGGGTCGGGCTCAGCAGGTTCTCCAGGTCGTAGGCGAGGCGCGAGAGCGAGAGGGCGCGGGTGTACTCCCGTTCGTCCGGCAGGATGTCCGGGATGGTGGCCTGGAAGGCCGGGGTGAACGCCGCCGAGGCCGATTGCAGGACGAAGATCAGGGCGTAGACCTGCCAGACCTGATCGACGAAGGGCAGCGTCAGGGCGATGGCGGCGCGGACGAGGTCCGTGCCCACCAGGAATGCGCGTCGTGGCAACCGGCTCGTGAAGGCCTGGGCCACAGGGGCGACGAGGACGTATGCGACCATCTTGATGGCCAGCGCCGTCCCGAGGACGGTGCCGGCGCGGTCACCGGCGATCCGGAATGCAAGAAGCCCGAGGGCGACCGTGAGCAGGCCCGTGCCGATCAGGGCGATGACCTGGGCCGCGAACAGGTGCCTGTAGGTACGGTGGGCGAGGACGCTCAGCATCGGGCGCGCCTCACAGGTACTTCGCGAGCAGCTTGAACTCGGCGAGGGCGTCCTTGGTGGATTTGCCTCCCTGCCCGACGCCGTCCGCGAGGCAGTGCTCCATGTGGTCCTCAATGAGGACGCGCTTGGCGTTCGTGATGGCGCTCTCGACCGCATGCAGTTGCTGGGCGAGGTCCACGCAGGGGCGGCCCTCCTCAATCATCGCGATCACCCCGGCGAGGTGGCCGTGCGCGCGCTTCAGGCGCTTGACGATATCCGGATGCGAGGCATGTTCCATCCCACAATCCTATCCCCCCGGAGGGGATGCATCAATCGGCGTCGCTCGCTACGGCGCCGTGTGGTGGCCGGCCTGCGGTCCGTTTTCGCCGAGCAGGTCCGTGACGTGGGACTCGGCCGGATGGCCAGTGGCGGCGCGGTGAACCTGCGAGCATGCCGCGAAGCCCGGACCCGAGACCGTCATCACCAGCATGCGGGTGCCGTCGTCCTTCGTGCGCATCGCCAGGGTGGTGCGCGCCTCCGGCCATTCCAGGGCGTTCGCGGCAGGTCCGATCCGGGGCTCGCCGTGGCGCCGTACGCCTTCCCGCCGCATCGCTTCCCACGCCGACGCGGCGGCGACGTCGCCGAGCGGGCGCCCGACCCAGACCACTTGCTGCAGGCCCTGGTCCCGGCAGACGACGAGGATGACCTGGGCCGTGTCGGTGCCCGAGGCGAGCGGCCGGTCGTGGAAGTAGAACAGCCCGGTCAGGTTCGCCTCGCGGTCGACCATGGAAGGCGGCGCGATCCGGTCGACCGGTCCCCACAAGAGACCGAACGGCGCCTCGTCGCCCGAAGCGGCCGCCGGCGTCGAAATGGCAGCCCATGCCGCGATGGCGAGCGCTGGACGGCACGGCATCGGGCTACTCCGCCGCCTTGAGGCGCGCCGGGGCCTCCGTCACCCGCGCCGGTGAGCCGACCGTCGTGGTCCGGGCGAACCGGGCATAGAGGGCGGGAAGGATCACCAGCGTCAGGAGGGTCGCGCTGATGAGGCCGCCGATGACGACGGTCGCGAGCGGCCTCTGGATCTCGGCCCCCGTCTCGGTCGCCAGCGCCATCGGCACGAAGCCCAGCGACGCCACCAGGGCGGTCATCGCCACTGGCCGCAAACGGGTCATCGCACCCTCCAGGATCGCCTCGCGGTGCGGCTTCCCCTCGGCGATCAGCTGCTTGATGTAGGTCAGCATCACGAGTCCGTTGAGGACCGCCACCCCCGACAGGGCGATGAACCCGACCGCCGCGGGCACGGAGAACGGCATGCCCCGCAGCCACAGGGCGGCGATGCCGCCGGTCAGCGCCAGCGGGACGGCGCTGAAGACCAGCAAGGCGTCACGCGCCGAGTTCAGGGCGGAGAACAGCAGCAGGAAGATCAGGAAGAAGCACACCGGCACCACCACCATCAGGCGCTGCCGGGCCGAGGCCAGGTTCTCGAACTGGCCGCCCCAGGTCACGTAGTAGCCAGACGGCAGCTGCACACCGGACGCGACCTTGGCCTGCGCCTCGGCCACCAGCGAGCCGATGTCGCGACCACGCACGTTGGCGGTGACCACGACCCGGCGGCGGCCGTTCTCGCGCGAGATCTGGTTCGGTCCCTCGGTGACGGAGAAGCTTGCGACCTGCTTCAGGAGCACCGAGGCGGCGCGTCCGTTGAGGCCGGGAGGCAGCGGCACCGGGATGTTCTCCAGGGCCTCGCGGTCCTCGCGCACCTTGTCGTTCAGGCGCACGACGATGGGGAAGCGGCGGTCGCCCTCGAACACCATGCCGGCCTCGCGGCCGCCGATGGCCGCGCCGATGACGTCCTGGATCGAGGACGTGCTCAGGCCGCGACGGGCCGCCTCAGTCTTGTTGATCTTGATCTCCAGGAACGGCAGGCCTGCCGTCTGCTCGACCTTGACGTCGTCGGCGCCCTCGGTCCCGCGCAGGATCGCGGCGACCTGGTTGGCGGCCCTCAGCATCGGCTCGAACTCCTCGCCGAACACCTTCACGGCGAGGTCGCCGCGGGTGCCGGCCAACAACTCGTTGAAGCGAAGCTGGATCGGCTGGGAGAACTCGTAGACGTTGCCGGCGAGCGCCCCGAGCGCCTTCTCGATCTGCTCCTGCAGGTCGGCCTTGGACAGGTCCGGATCGGGCCATTCCTCCTGCGGCTTCAGGATGACGAAGGTGTCCGACGAACTCGGCGGCATCGGGTCGGAGGCGACCTCCGCGGTGCCGGTCTTCGAAAAGACGTAGGCGACCTGGGGGAATCTGCTGATCGCCTGCTCGACCTTCAGCTGCATCGCCTGCGACTGGGTCAGCGAGGTCGAAGGGATGCGCTGGGCGTTCAGCGCGATGCTCTTCTCGTCGAGCTGGGGGATGAACTCCTGCCCGAGCCTGGTGAACAGGAACCCGGCGCCGACCAGCAGGACCAGGGCGACGGCGACGAAGGTCATCGGGATGCGCAGGGCCGCCCCGAGGACCGGGCGGTAGGCGGCCTTGATCCCGCGGATGAGGACGTTGTCCTTCTCCGTGACCTTGCCGGTGATGACGATGGCGATCATCGCCGGCACGAAGGTCAGCGACAGGACGAAGGCCGAGACGAGGGCGATGATGACGGTGAGCGCCATCGGCTCGAACATCTTGCCCTCGACCCCCGTGAAGGTGAGGAGCGGCACGTAGACGAGGATGATGATCGCCTGCCCGTAGAGGGACGGCTTGATCATCTCCTCGGCCGAGGCGCGCACGGTGGCGAGGCGCTCCTCCAGGTCGAGCTTGCGCCCGAGTTCCCCCTTGCGCTCCGCGAGGTGGCGCAGGGCATTCTCGGTGATGATGACGGCGCCGTCGACGATGAGGCCGAAGTCGAGGGCGCCGAGGCTCATCAGGTTGGCGCTGATGCGGCCCTGGACCATGCCGGTCATGGTCATCAGCATCGCCACCGGGATGACGAGGGCGGTGACGATGGCCGCCCGGATGTTGCCGAGCAGCAGGAACAGGATGACGATGACGAGGGCGGCGCCCTCGGCCAGGTTCTTGGCCACGGTGCGGATCGTGGCCTCGACCAGCAGGGTCCGGTTGAGGACGGTCTGGACCTCGACGCCGGGCGGGAGCGTGCGCCGGATCTCGGTCATGCGCGCGTCGACGGCGGCCGAGACCGTCCGGCTGTTCTCGCCGATCAGCATCAGGGCGGTGCCGATGACGACCTCGCGCCCGTCCTCGCTGCCCGACCCAGTGCGCAGGTCGCGCCCGATGCGGACCTCGGCGATGTCGGAGATGCGGACCGGCACGCCGCCGCGCGTGGTCACGACCACGGAGCCGATGTCCTCCATCGTCTCCAGGCGGCCGGCGGCACGGACGACGTAGCCCTCGCCGTTGTCCTCCAGGTAGCGGGCGCCCTGATTGGCGTTGTTGGCCTCCAGCGCCCGGCCGATGTCGGCGAACGACAGGTCGAGGGCGGTGAGCTTCATCGGGTCCGGCTGGACATGGTACTGCTTGTCGAAGCCGCCGATACTGTCGACGCCGGCCACGCCCGGCACGGTCTTCACCTGGGGGCGGATGATCCAGTCCTGGACCGTGCGCAGGTAGGCGGTGCGTTCGAGCTCCGTCGCGAGCCGCTGGCCCTCGGGGGTCAGGTAGCTCCCGTCGCCCTGCCAACCCGGCTTGTCGTCCGGGGAGACCTTACGATCCTTCGCTTGGGCGTAGTGGATCGACCACATGTAGATCTCGCCCAGGCCCGTGGAGATCGGGCCCATGTGCGGCTCGGCCCCCGGCGGCAGGGTCGACTTGGCCTCCCCGATCCGCTCGGCGACCTGCTGACGGGCGAAGTAGATATCGAGCTTCTCGGAGAACACGGCGGTGACCTGCGAGAAGCCGTTCCGCGAGAGCGAGCGGGTGTATTCGAGGCCCTTGATCCCGGCGAGCGCGGTCTCGACCGGGTAGGTCACCTGCTTCTCGATATCGACCGGCGAGAGCGACGGCGCCGTGGTGTTGATCTGCACCTGGTTGTTGGTGATGTCCGGCACCGCGTCGATGGGAAGCTTGGTCAGCGAGAACACGCCGAAGCCCGCCGCCAGCAGCGACAGGAGCACCACGAGCCAGCGCTGATGGACGGAGAAGTCGAGGATCTTCGAGATCATGGCCGGTCCCCGTTCAGTGATCGTGGTCGGCTTCGGCCTTGCCGAGCTCGGCCTTCAGGACGAAGGAGTTGGCCACCGCGACCTCGTCGCCGGGCTTGAGGCCGGTCAGGATCTCGAAGGCGTCGTCGTCGGCCTTGCCGATGGTCACGTCCCGGCGTTTGAAGCCCTCCTCGGTGCGGACGAACACGACCTTCTCGCCGCCGATGGTCTGGATCGCAGATTTCGGTAGCCGGACCGCGACCTTGTCCTGAGCGATCTCGACCTCGGTGGTCACGAAGGTGCCGGGGCGCCAAGCCATGTCCTTGTTCGGCAGGGCGACGATGACCCGGGCCGAGCGCGTCTCGGGGTTGAGGATCGGGCTGACGAAGACGACCTTGCCCTCGCCGCGGGGGCCGTCGTCGCCTCCGACGATGGTGACCTTGGCACCCTCGCGCACCTTCGACAGCTCGGTGGTCGGAATGGCGAGCTCGATCCACACGGAGGACAGGTCGGCGACCGTGTAGACGTCGGCCGGGTCGCCCTCCTTGCCGACGGCGGTCCCGACGTCGACCTTGCGCTCGACCACACGCCCGGCGAGGGGGGACTTGAGCTCGTAGCGGCGCAGGCTCGACAGGTTCGGGGTGGTCTCGTCCTTCTTGGCTGAGGTGGCGACCTCTGCGGCGTTCAGGCCGAGGGCCGACAGCTTCTGCCGGGCGAGGTCGACCCGCAGGGTCGCCTCCGAGTAGGCGGCCTTCGCGTTCAAAAACGCCGATTCTGCCGAGATCCGCTTGTCCCAGAGGGCCTGCTGGCGGTCGAAGTTGGTCTTCTCCAGGTCCGCCTTCACCGTCGCGGTGAGGAAGTCGCTCTTGGCCTCGGCGACCTCGCGGCTGTCGAGGATGGCCACGACCTCGCCCTTGGCGACCTCCTCGCCGAGGCGCTTGCGCATCTCGGCCACGGTTCCGACGACCCGCACGGGGACGCGGGCGATCCGGTCGGCGTCCTGGGCGATGGTGCCGGGCACCAGGAGATGGCGCGAGAGGATGCCACCTTCGACCGTGGCGAGCTTGATGTCCTGCTCGGCGGCCTGCTCGGCAGTCATCTTGATCTTGCCCTCGGCCTCCTCGTCGTGGCCGTGCGCCTCGCCCCCGGCATGCTTGTGCTCGCCGGCAGGTTTGGGCTCGCCGTCGGCATGCTCGTGGCCATGCTCGCCATGACCGTGGCCATCGTCGGCTGCGGGTGTCGCCGGCTTGGTCATGGCCGCGTTGGTCGGTGGCGCTGCCCGGGCGTTCGTCAGGCCGGCGGCGGCGAGCGCGCCCTGCACGACCTCGGACACACGGGGGAAGGCACCGCCGACGGCGATGCCGATGGCCAGGAAGGCCACGGAGAGGAGTGCACGCATGGAGGAAGGCCATTCGCCTGAGATCCGGCGAGCCGCTCAAGCGGCTTCCTGGATCCGGTTCGGATCACGCTCGATGAGGAAGCCGGCATCCGCAAGGATGGACGGCAGGCAAGCGCCACGGTCGTGGCGATGCGGCCTCAGGCGCGAGGCGGCCTCGGTAAACGGTCCGGTGAGACGGACCCGATGGCGGTGGTCACGGTCGCGTACAGAGCACGCCCGGTCGCCGGGGACGGCAACGCAGGTGCCTCGTCGACCCCAAGAGCCTGATGGCAACCGCAGTTGGCGTGACAGGCCGGGCAGGCATCGCCGTGGCCGGTGCCGGCCGCCTCGGTCGGGGCGGACACCGACAGTCCATGGCTGGTCGGGCGATGGGCCTCGGCGGAATGGACCGTGCCGGGGACGACGAGCGACAGGACCAGGACGAGCGACAGCACGCGGACGGTGGTCGTCCACCAGCCGCGCATCGTCTCGTAGGCCCTGATCCGGGGTCCCGTGGTCATGGTCGCCTTATGAACGATTCAGGGTCACCCGTACATGCCGGGTGAGCCACGACGAGGACGGAACCTCAATAGTCGTCGTGATGATGGTGGTGCCTGCGCTCGCCGTAGAACCGGCGCTCGCCATAGTACGCCCGGTCGCCGTAATCCCGGTGCGGTCGGTGGATGACGACGTCGTCATGGTCGCCATGGTGGTAGCGGTCGACATGGACGTCGCCGCGCCGGTCGAAGTCGCCGCCGTAGTATTGGGCGGACGCCGCGGCCGGGGCGAGGATCAGGCTGACGGCGACCAAGGCCGGAATGCGGACACGCATGGCTCGTTCCTCAAGGGATGATGCCGTCAGGATCGGCTTCGACGGTTGAACGAGGCCTGAAACCGCCGTTCATCCATCGGTGGCCGGAAGCACCGAACCGATGTCTCGCGACACGGATACAGGGCTCCTTCGGTCGCACGGGTTGAAGGCATCCCCTTACGGTCGGGCATGTTTCCGATGGCTCACACGACGTTGGCGGGAGCGAGGGCGCAGGCGGTGTCGGCGCTCGTCTCGACCTGCAGGGTGGTGTGGCCGATGCCGAACCGTTCCCTGATCCCGGCGGCGGCGTCCATCAGGAAGGCGTCGTCTGTTCGGCCGCCGGGCATCAGGAGATGGGCGGTGAGGCAGGTCTCGGTGGTGCTCATCGCCCAGACGTGCAGGTCGTGCAGGGCGGCGACCCCGGGCAGTCCTTCGAGATGGCTTCGGACCACGTCCGGATCGATGCCCGGCGGGACGGCGGCGAGGGACAGCGTGAGGCTGTCGCGCAGGAGGCCCCAGGTGCTCCAGACGATGACCGCCACGATGGCGAGGCTGACGACGGGATCGAGCCAGGTCCACCCGGTGTAGAGGATCACGAGGCCGGCGATGACGACGCCGGCCGAGACGGCGGCGTCCGCTGCCATGTGCAGGAAGGCGCCCTTGATGTTGATGTCGCCCTTGGCCCCGGAGGCGAACAGCCAGGCGGTGATGCCGTTCACGAGGATGCCGACCGCGGCCACGATCATCACGGTCTTGCCGGCGACCGGCGCGGGCTCTCCGAAGCGCTGAATCGCCTCCCAGGCGATGGCGCCGACGGCGACCAGCAGGAACACCGCGTTGAACAGGGCCGCCAGGATCGACGACCCCTTCATCCCGTAGGTGTAGCGGGCGCTCGGGGCGCGCTTGGCCAGCACCATGGCGACCCAGGCCACGACGAGACCGAGCACGTCCGAGAGGTTGTGGCCGGCATCGGCCAACAGGGCCATCGAGTTCGCCAGCACCCCGTAGGTCGCCTCGACGGCGACGAAGCCGACGTTCAGCGCGATGCCGACGGCGAACGCCTTGCCGAAGCTCGCCGGGGCGTGCGCGTGTCCCGGTCCGTGCGCATGCCCGCCATGGTCCCCGTGCCCGGTGGCGTCGTGGTCGTGGTCGTGGTCGTGGTGATCCTTTGCCATCGTGGTTCAGATCCTGGTCCGGAGAAGCCGCAGCGCGTTGGCCGTGACGATCACGGTCGCGCCGGTGTCTGCGAGGATGGCGGGCCAGAGCCCGGTGATGCCGAGGACGGTCGTGCATAGCAGCACCGCCTTCAGGCCCAGCGCGATCGCCACGTTGGTCCGGATGTTCGCCATCGTCCGCCGCGACAGGACGATCATCCGGGCCACGTCGGCTACCCGTCCGTGCAGGATGGCGGCGCCGGCCGTCTCCAGCGCGACGTCCGCGGCGCCGCCCATGGCGATCCCGACATCGGCCGCGGCCAGGGCGGGCGCGTCGTTGATGCCGTCCCCGACCTTCGCCACGACCTTGCCGCCCGCCTGCATCTCGCGGACGATGCCCAGCTTGTCCTCGGGAAGGAGTTCGGCCCGGGGCGTCATGCCGAGCGTTTTCGCGATGGCACCGGCGGTCCGGCGGTTGTCGCCCGTCAGCATGACCACGTCGACGCCTAGCGAGCGCAGCGCGGTGATGCCGTCCACGGCATCGGGCCTCGGCTCGTCCCGCATCGCCACGAGCCCGGCGACGGCGGTACCGGCGAGGAGGACGGACACCGTCTTGCCCTCGTCGGTCAGGGTCGTGACGCGCGAGGCCTGCTCAAGGGTGAGGTCGACGCGTCCGGCGGCCGCCTGCGCCGATCCGAGGAAGATTTCTATCCCGCCCACCGTCCCGAGAATTCCCTTCCCGGCGAGGGCCTCGGCTTGGGCGGCCGGCGAGATCGGGGCAGCGACTTCCGCGGCCTTGGCCAGGATCGCGCGGGCGAGCGGATGGTTCGAGCCGCTTTCCAGTGCGGCCGCGAGGGAGAGGACCTCGCGTTCCGGTCGCCCGAAGGGGACCACGTCCGTGACCCGGGGCTTTCCTAGGGTCAGGGTCCCGGTCTTGTCGAAGGCGACCATCGTGACCGTGCCGAGGGTTTCCAGGACGGCGCCGCCCTTGATCAGGAGCCCGCGGCGGGCACCCGCCGACAGGCCTGCGGCGATGGCCGCCGGAGTGGAGATGACCAGGGCGCAGGGGCAGCCGATGAGGAGGATCGCCAGGCCCTTGTAGATCCATTCGTGCCACGGTCCGCCGAGGAGGAGAGGAGGCACCGTCGCCACGAGTGCGGCGACCGCGACGACGGCCGGCGTGTAGTACCGGGAGAAGCGGTCGATGAACCGTTCGGTCGGTGCCTTGGCGTCCTGGGTTTCCTCGACGAGGCGGACGACCCGGGCGATGGTGTTGTCCCGCGCCGCCGCCGTGACACGCACGCGCAGGACGGACCCGCCGTTGATGGTCCCGGCGAAGACCGGATCGTCCACGGATTTCCGCTTCGGCACGCTCTCGCCGGTCACGGGTGCCTCGTCGACCTCGCCGGTCCCCTCCGACACGGTGCCGTCCGCCGAAATGCGGTCGCCCGGGCGCACCATCACCGTCGATCCGATCGTCAGCGTCTCCGCCGGGACTTCCTCGACGCGTCCGTCCCGCTCGACCAGGGCGGTTCGCGGCACGAGATCGGTCAGGCCCCGGATCGAGGCACGTGCGCGGCTCGCCGCGACGCCTTCGAGGAGTTCGCCGACGAGGAACAGGAACACCACGCTCGCCGCCTCCTCGACGGCGCCGATGAAGACCGCGCCAACGGCCGCGATGGTCATCAACATCTCGATGGAGTACGGCGTCCCGAGGCGGGCGGCCACGAGGGCCCGCCAAGCGATCGGCACGAGGCCGACCGCCATGGCCGCCAGGAAGGCGTAGGGGGCCATGGCGGGATAGGCCTGGCCGGCAAGGTACGCCGCCGCCAGCGAGCCGCCGCACGCGAGGGTGAGGCGTCCCCGCGGGCCGCGCCACCACACCGGATCGTCCCCCTTGGATGCGGGTGCGTTCGGCTGTTCACCCGTCTCGGAATCGGCATCGACCACAGGGTCGGCGACGCCGAAGCCGAGTGAGGTCACGGTGGCGGCCAGCGTCGACCGCGTGACGCCGGCGCGGTGCCGGATCGTCACCGTTGCGGCGGGCACCGAGACCGCGACGTCCTCGATCCCGTCCAATCGGCGGACGGCGTTCTCGATCTTCGCCGCGCACGAGCCGCAATCCATTCCCGACACGACGAGCCGGAGTGGCGGGATCGCGGGTCGGTTGGCGGCGTCCTGTGCGACGGGGATCGCGACGTCTAATTTGGCCATCGACGGTCTTCCTTCAGGGTCGAAGACGTCTTAATTCCTCCAGTGGCTGGAGGAGCAAGCGGAAAATGGAATTTCCCATCGGCGAGCTATCGAAGCGCACGGGCGTCTTGGCGACGACGGTGCGATACTACGAGGAGGTGGGCCTGATGCCGGCCCCGCCACGCACCGGAGGTGGGCGTCGGAGCTATGGGGCGACCCACGTGGCGCGCCTGGCCTTCATCCGTCACGCGCGACAGCTCGGCTTCGAGGTCGATGCCATCCGCGAGTTGCTCGCATTGAACGCCCGGCCGGACCTTCCATGCGCCGAGGTCGACGTCATCGCTCGGCGTCACCTCGCCGAGGTCGACGGCCGTATCGAGCGCCTCAAAGCCCTGAGGTCCGAGCTCTCGCGCATGGTCGATGAGTGCGGCCACGGCCGCGTCGGCGAGTGCCGCGTCATCGAGGTCCTGTCCGACCATGGCGAATGCCTCGGGCACGACCATTAGGGGCCGCCTCGACACCTACCCTTCCGATCCGCCCCCGGGATCGGGATCATCCAAACCCGTCGTTCTCGACCGCCATGGCCTCGCCGCCTGCTTCGCGATGGGGTGTCCACCTCCTGCGAAACCCGTGGGCCGACCGCCGAAGCGCCGCTCGCATGGAGGCGGTTCATCGTTCGACCGCCGTGCCACCGCGCACCTGGGCGGCGTGGTGGATGACGTTCGGTACTTATCCACAGCCGTCCACAGCGAACCGAAAAGAACACGGGATCGAAGCTCGGCCGCTATACGGACCCCGTCGGATAAGTTCTGCTTTTGTTCCCATCCTACGGAGGAGCATCATGCAGGTCATCGACATCGTCATCGGTTTCCCGATGCCGGTCCCGATCCTCGCCAGGGCCGTCCGCGCCGGGTTCCCCAGCCCGGCCGACGACTTCGTCGAGGAGGAAATCGACCTTCAACGCCTGCTCGTCGTCAATCGCCCGGCCACCTTCCTGGTACGTGTCGCCGGAGACAGCATGCTGCTAGCCCACCTTCACGATGGAGACCTCGCGGTGGTGGATCGGTCGCTGACCCCGCGTACCGGCGACGTCGTCGTGGTCGACATCGACGGCGAGCGCTCCTTCAAGGTCTGGAAACGCCAGGGTCCCCGGGTCACGCTGCACTTCGCCAACGCGCGCTTCCCGGAGTTCCGCCTGGCGCCCGATGCCCTCGTCGAGGTCTGGGGTGTCGTCTCCGGCTCCGTGTGCGCCCGGCGCCGCTGCGAATGAACGCCCGGGCCTACGCCCTGTCCGACGGCAACTCGTTCTACTGCTCGTGCGAGCGGGTGTTCGACGCCCGGCTGACCAAGGTGCCGGTGATCGTTCTGTCCAATAACGACGGATGCGCCATCGCCCGGACCAACGAAGCCAAGGCGCTCGGCATCCGGATGGGCGAGCCCTGGTTCAAGATCCGCGACATGTGCAAGGCCCGGGGCGTCCGGGTCTACTCCTCGAACTATGCCCTCTACGGCGACATGTCGGCCCGGGTGAACGCGGTGTACCGGGGGTTCTCGCCCCGCATCGAGATCTACTCCATCGACGAGAGTTTCCTCGACGTCTCCGACGTGCGCGAGCGGGATCGCGAGAGCCTGGCCCGCGACATGCGCGAGACCGTGCGGGCCTGGACCGGCATCCCGACCTGCGTCGGCATCGGCCCCACCAAGACCCTGGCCAAGCTCGCCAACCACATCGCCAAGAAGAATCCCGTACTCGGCGGGGTCTGCGACCTGACGGATCCAGAGCAGTACGACCACTGGATCATCCGCGTCCCGGTCCCCGACATCTGGGGCGTCGGTCCCGCCAACGCCCGGCGCCTGGAGGCCCTCGGATGCGACAGCGCTGCCGACGTTCGCGACCTCGATCCGCGCGTCGCCCGGCAGGCGATGACGGTGGTCGGCGAACGCCTCGTCCGCGAGCTCCGGGGCGAGGCGTGCCTCGACCTTGAGGAAATCGCCCCGACGCGGAAGGGCTGCGCGGTCACCCGCTCGTTCTCGGAGCGCGTCGAGGACCGCGCGACCATGGAGCAGGCGGTGGCCACCCATGCGGCCAGGCTCGGCGAGAAGCTCCGGGCCGGGGGTCTGGCGACATCCCACATCACCGTCTTCTTCCACACCTCGGAGCACGACCGCGGCCGGCCGCAGCGATCCGTCTCGACGATGGTCTCCCTGCCCGAAGCCAGCAGCGACAGCCGCGTCCTGGTGAAGGCCGCCCTCCACGGGGTGCGGAAAACCTGGCGCGACGGGTACCGCTATTCCAAGGCCGGGATCGTCACCACCGACCTCGTGCCGTTGGCCGCCTCCCAACGAGCCTTCCCGGGCCTGGGGCAACTCGACCGCGAGATGGGGGCCGCCCTGATGCAGGCGATGGATGCCTGCAATCGCCGCTTCGGACGCGGTGCGGTCGTCCCGGGCGCCGCCGGGTTCGCCCCAAGGCGGGCTTGGTCGACGAAGTTCAAGATGCGGTCGCCGCGCTACACCACCCGGGTCGACGAGCTACCGGTCGTCGCCGCGGCATGACCGGAACCGGCTGGCGGCGTCCGCATGCGCGGCCTGCCTCACCCAGGGACCCCGCCATCCTCCGCCCTGCGCTTCCGATAACGTCCCGCGCCCTCGCTCACGAAATACCGGTTGCGGTACATCCGCTCGTCGATGGCCCCCCTGACCGTGTCGATGTCCCAGACCTGACCGTGCTCCTCGGACTCATGCACCAGGTCGGCGCCGATCCTGAGCGTGATCTCGCCCACATGCAGCGCGTCGCGCTCCTGAAGGATCTCCCGGATCTCATGGATGACGCGAAGCCAGAAAGCCCGCGCTTTCACCGTCCGCAGGTGCTCCTTCTGTCGTTCGAGCTCGTCCACGAACCACGCGATCTCGCTCCGTTGGGCCTCGATCACGGCATCGCGCGCGTCCACCATCCCGAGCGCCTCCTGCCGGAGCTTCCGCTCCGCCGCGATGGCCTCCGCCATGCGCACGCGCTCCCTCACCATGATCGCCGCAGCCTCGGCCTCCGCCGACTTCCACGGAGCCGTCTACTCGGCCAAGCCGTGCCGGATGGCGAAGGTCGCCCATCCCGTTGGCATGCGGGACAGCCACGTCAGGACCGACTTCCGGGCGGGGGACATTGCCGGGTGAGGTTGGGAGCGTTTGTGCGCCGTCGCCGCGAGCCTCGAACAAGGGGTCCACGTCGCGCTCGTGCCCCCCGGGATGCGGGCGGTCGTCTCCTACGTGCCGGCCTGAACCAGCCTGGGATGCGAGTGCTGGCGTCGGGCCGAATTGTGCGCACAGGGTAAGGCACAATAGCCTGACGTTGCTTTCGGCGGATTATTTTAACCTTCAAGCGTGACAAGTCCTGGATTTATGCATCGCCGGGTGGGATCCTGATGTCGCACCCAGGAGAAGCCCCATGTCCGACGCCGTCGCCACCTCCCGCCGCCCACGCGCCAAGCTCCCGATCGCCCTCGTCCGCGCAGGGGCCCGCGACCGCAAGGCGCGCCAACGGGCCCGCGACGCGGAAGCCGGCCGCCCCGACGTCGCGTCGATCGACCGGGCCCTCGGTGACGCGCTGCGGAAGTTCCTCTCCGCGTCCTCCGACAGCATGAGCAGGCCCCTCACCGCGCGCGAGTTGCTGGAGGAGACGCGTCGTCAGCTTCGTGCCGTGCAGGTCCGGCGCGTGAAGGCAGGCAAAGTCGGCGTCATCTTCGATCCCGAGAAGGTCGTTGTCGCGATGCGGACCCGGCTGAAGATCCCTGCGTGATTTGGGACAACGTCACTTTGGGGTTTTCGTTACGAAACCAGGCGGCATCGTTACAGAGCGTAGGAGTAACGGGGGGACGTAGATCGGACGATTTTAACGTTCGGCCAGGGATACTGTTCGAAAGGACTTCGGCGTTCATTGACGCCGACACCCGGCCAGGCACATCTTGGGGGCAACGGACGAACCCCCAGGAGACGGCCTTGATGACCCACCACGCTTCTCGCATCGCCGCCGACATCTCCCTCGACGTCGCCAGCCGCGCCTCGCTGATCGGCACCGCGATCCAGTTCGGGCTCCACAACCGTCGCCGGCACCTCGATGCCCACCGCTGGGCCGGTATCGACGCAGTCGGGGATCTCGCCGGCCGTCTCGCCGAGGCCCGCGCCGGGGAGGAGGAGGCCTGGGAGGCGGCGTCCTCGCTCTCGGCCGAGAACGACCGGCTGCGCGAATCCCTCGCCGCACACCAGGCCGCGCTCGCCTCGGCGCAGGCCCGCATCGCCCGGCTGGAGCGGGCGGTCCTCACCGCCGCCGGCCGCCTCGCCCGCTGAGCTCGGCTCAAACGAAAGGCCCGCCGGATGGATCCGGCGGGCCTTGTCATGTCGGCAGGGCGTCGGGGCCGTCAGCGGCCGAAGCGGGCGACCGGCTCGTCCTCGGGCTGGTCGTCGTTCACGCCGACGCCAAGGGCCCTGAACGCGTCGGCGACCGTGAGGTCCGGCCGCGTCGGCATCGCCTCCAGGATCGCCATGGCGGCGTCGACGCGCGCGCTGGTGCCGTAGTGCGCCCCTGTCGTCGTCATCGGGGGGACGCCGGGCAGGCGCTCGGCGGCGGTCAGCGCGACGAGATGCCGACCGATCCCCTCCGGGCTCGCAACTGCCACCTTCAGGAGCTCGCCGCTGGTCAGCGTCCGGATCCACGCGGCGTGTCTATCGTCGAGGGGGATCAGCCCCTTGGTCCGGTGGCCCGTGCGGTCCAGCGCGGCGTCCGCGTGGGCCTGGACAAGGATCGGAGTCGTCAGGAGCGGAGGAGGCGCAGGGGCCGTGCCGACCTCTGTCGGTGCGTAGCCGACGGCCTGGCGGCGGTCGTCCCGGGCGATCGCGCCGCGGGCGACGTCGGCCGGCGTGGCGGGGCGCTGGGGCAGCACGGCCCCGAGCGTCGCGCCGACGGCCGAGGCCGTCGCATCGAGCACCATGGCCGGGCCGGCGAGGCCCCGGCCGACGACGCGGCCGGTCGCCTCGACGCCGCGGCGCGCCGTGTCGACGGCGGCGACCGCGTCGCCCTTGAGCTCGCTCGCGGTGGATGTGGCCAGCCCGAACAGGCGGCGGACGAAGGCCAGGATGGCCAAGGCCGTCGCGGCGAGGAATGCGAACAGCCTAGCCGCGATTGCCTTCTTCTCGGCGGGGGTCTCGACGGCGGTGGTGGTGGTCTGGTCCATGACGGGTTTCCTTGCTGGGCGGTCAGGGCCGCTCCATGGATTCTGCCACGCCGCTACGAAAGTGACGCTGTCACGCCTCCGCAGCCCCGAACAGGCGCTGGCGGAGCCCCTCGGAAAGCTGGCGCCGATGGGGATGGACGAGGCCCCAGGCATGGGCGGCCTGCAGGATGGTTAGGCTCTTCATGCCCGCGAGGCGATGCCCCGGGGCGGAGGCCACCGCGCCCCACCCCATGCCGTTAGCCTCCCGGCACCGGTCGGTATCGAGGGCGCTGAGCTCGCGGCAGGCGGCGTGGAGATCTCGCCGGACGTCCGCGACGTAGGCCCGCTCCAGGGCCGCGGTGCCGGCCTCGGTCGCGAGGCGAGCATCGACCGATTCGACGGCTGATCGCGCTGCGCTGAGGATGTCGCACGCCCACACGAACTGTCTCCGCGAGAGGAAGGGTGCGTGCGCGAAACGCTCGGCGAGGTCGAGCCTCGTGCCCAGCGCCCACTCCGCGTCCTCGATCATGGAGCGGAGGCCGTCCTGCACGGGTGCGATCGTCTCGCCGACGAGCGGCGCCGCGGCCGCATCGCGCTGCCGTGCGAAGGCCAACTCCTTCAGCGCCGCCCCGGTCCAGGTGGCCATCCGCTTGGCGAGGCGGTCGATGTCGGTGCAGCCGGTGATGTCGATCCTCGCGTCGGGCGCGTCAACGTCGAAGCCGGCGGCCTCCATCCCAGTGCGCGCGCACGAGACGGCCGCGTCGTAGAGCGGCGTGCGCTCGGCGGTGAAGATGCCCTCGCCGGCGGAGCGCCAGGCGAGGTCGCAGAACGGCGGTGCGGTGACGGAGGCGACGTCGGGCATGGGCGGCCTCGGGAAGGATCGGATGCCCGCACCTTACCGCACAAGGCCGCTCGTTCGCAATAGAGTGAACGTACCTTTCAAGCAAACGCCCGGTCAAGAGCGGCCTAGGCCAAATGGACTAGGCCGGTTTCAGGGGTTGCCTTGGATATTCGCCGATCCGTCAACTATCGAAATCTTCGATATACGTGTTCGCGAACCCTTGAACGCCTCGAAACGGGGCGTATCTGTGCATCTCGATCCTCGGGGAGTGCGCACGGTGGCGAACGACAACGACATACCCTTGGCAGCGGAGGCGGTGCGAACCCGCCTCCGCTCGGCCTGCGCGGAGGCGGGCGGGATACGGCCGTGGGCGGCCGCGCACGGCGTCAGCGCTAGCCTGGTGTCCGAGGTCCTCGCCGGGCGCCGGGAACCGGCCGAGCGCGTGCTCACCCCGCTCGGCCTGCGTCGCCTGGCGCACTGCTACGGCCCCGCGCTGGAGGCGAGCGCGTGAGCAAGGACCTCGCCGCCATCCGCGGCCTCGACCTCCGCGAACGCCTCGTCGCATCGAGGCTCGCCGTCCGCGACGCCCTGGCGGCCCGGCCGTCGGTCGCCCTGCGGGATGCGATCGCGGAAGCCGACGTCACGGTCTCGGCCGCGATGCGCGTGGCGATCGCGACCTACGAAGCCCTCGCGGCGGCGCCCAGCCCTGCGCCGGAGCCGGCACGGCAGGGCTACGACGTCGTCCGAACCGAACCGCGCGTCGGCCTACCCCCGCCGCGACGTCTCCCGTCCGCCGTTCCCGTCACCCCGACCTGAAGGAGAAGCCCATGACCCCCGTAAATTTTTCCGACGCCACGGCCATCGTCGCCCTCCATACCGCATCGATCGGCGGAGAGGTGGATGAGGCCGAGAGCGAGGCCGAGCGCGCCGTCTGGCTCGCCGCTCGTCTGGGCCAGCAGCTGCGGGCGACCACCGCGCGCTGCGGTTACGAGCTCGCCCGCTGCCACGAGGTTTTCTACGACGAGCTTCACGCGAAGGACGACAAGGCGGAGGCCGACCTCCGCATTCTCGAAGCGGTGCCGGTGCTGAAGCGGGCCATCGAGGACCTGCCCGAGGACGAGGTCGCCGACATCTGGGATGAGTACGGTCCCCCGGAGGACGAGGATGATGGCATCCTCAACGATCACTGACGTGGCCGGCCGAGGTCCCCTCCGCGCCGCCGTCGCGGCGCTCCCCCTGCGCGGGGATTCCTCCACCGCCCGGGACGGCACGATCGTCCGGGATGCCATTGTCCCGGGCGAGCCGCCCCGGACGTTCCTCGTCCGCATCCACGACGGCGTCGCCCACTTCGTCCGCTTCGCCCCGCAGCTTCGCAAGGAGACCGACCGATGACCGAGCTCGATCCGCACTACCTCGCCCTCAAGGACGGGCGTGCGTTCAAGATCCGGCGGTCGCAGTTCCGCGGGCACGTCCGCGACGGACAGGACCAATTCCCGATCGCCGCGTTCCGGGACATCGTCGCCTCGGGCGGCGGCCTGGCCCTCTCCGGATCCGCGGTCCTCGCGATCCTGAAGGAAGCCGGCCAGCAGGAGCCGTCGTGGCCCGGGCCCGGCGACGAGCTCGACGACGACCTGGCGCAGGCCGTCGTCGAGCTCCGCCTGGTGATCCACAGCCTACTCGACGACAAGCCGACGGCACCGGGCGAAAGGCTGGGCAGGGCGTACGTCTCAGACAATGCCTGGGGCCTCCGGCATGCGTCGCTCTGCGGATGAGCGGCGCGCCTCGCGATCGTCGGCCGCCCGGAGCACCAGGAGAACCCGCTGCTCGGCGAGGCGATCGCCCTGAGGGAGGAGCTCCTGACCCGGGCCGATGAGATCCAGCCCAAGACCGGCCATCAAAAACGGTAATTAATTTGTGACCGCCCGTTGACCCTCGCCCTGTTCGGTCATAAATTAATGACCAAGCGGGCTAGATGACCGCTACCGACCCCGCGCAAGGACCCCACCCATGTCGAACAGCAAAACGCTCCCCCTCTCCGTCATCCGCCACGGCCACGACGCCTCCGCCCCGGTCGGCGTCGTCAACGTCCGCGTCGCCAACCGGCTGGACGGCATCGACGAGCTCGCCGCCTCGATCGGCGCTCTCGGCCTGCTCCAGCCGCTCATCGTCGTCATCGCCGCCGGGCTGGCCTACGTCGTCGACGGAAACCGGAGATTCACCGCCCTGCTGCGCCTCGCCTCGGCCGGCACGATCCCGGCCGACGCCGAGGTCGACGTGATCGAGCGCGACGCCGCGATCGCTCGCGAGGCCGGGCTCGCCGCGAACCTCAACCAGGTCGCCATGCACGAGGCCGACCAGATGGCCGCGTTCGCCGAGATGGCTGCTGCCGGCTCCAAGCCCAAGGACATCGCCGCCCGGTTCGGCGTCTCGCCCCCCGCTGTGAAGAAGCTTCTGGCGCTGGGCTCGGTGGCCCCGTGCATCCTCGACGCCTGGCGCTCCGGCAAGCACGGCGTCGGCATCGACGAGGTGAAGGCCTTCACGCTGGCGCCATCGGTCGACGAGCAGGAGCGGGTCTTCGACAAGCTGTCGGCGCGCGGCGGTAGTTTCTGGTCCAACCACATCCGGGAGGAGCTCGGAGCCGGGCGCTCCACGAAGACGATGCTGAAGCGCGTCGGCCTCGACGCATTCAAGGCAGCCGGCGGCCATGTCGTGAAGGATCTGTTTGGGGACCAGACGGCCGTGAGCGATCCGACCCTTCTTAAGAGGCTCTCGGACGAGCGCCTCATCGCCCGTCGTGACGAGCTACGTTCGGGCGGGTGGGCA
>NZ_VRVG01000110.1:0-19269 GCF_008040085.1 Methylobacterium sp. WL7
CTGCATCGTCGCTCCCCTCTCCCGACCCCCTTCGGGGGCCACCCTCCCCCGCAAAGGGGGGAGGGAGTGCCGCGGAGTCTCCAGCGTATCCTGCCGACCCCGATGCGTGAATCCGTTTGCCCGCACGGGAGAGGGGGCGCCTCGAACCTATGTGGTTCGTAGGCTTCAAGAAACTTTGAGCGTTCTGGAGCCCTCCTTCGAGGGCTTCGCTACGCTACGCCACCTCGCGATGAGGCCGTGGGTGGGACCGTCCCGCCTCACGCCGCCTCGGTCAGCGCCTGCTCGATCGCGTCGAGCGCCGCCTCGGCGCCGGCGCCGTTCGGGCCGCCGGCCTGGGCCATGTCGCGGCGCCCGCCGCCGCCCTTGCCGCCGAGCGCGCCGGCCCCGGCCCGGACCAGTGCGACCGCGTCGTAGCGGCCGGTCAGGTCCTCGGTGACGCCGACCACCAGGCCCGCCTTGCCGTCGGCCGCGACCCCGACGATCGCCACGATGCCGGAGCCGAGGCGCTTCTTCTCCTCGTCGATGATCGGCTTGAGGTCGCGCATGTCGAGCCCCTCGACCACCGAGCGCCGGAAGGCCACGCCGCCGACCTCGCTCTGGCGGGCGTTCGAGCCCGATCCGGTCTCGCCGCCCATGGCGAGCTTGCGCCGCGTGTCGGCCAGCTCCCGCTCCAGGCGGCGCTTCTCCTCCATCAGCGCGGTGAGGCGGTCGGGCGCCTCCGTGACCGGGGCCTTGAGGATGCCGGCGAGCGCGGCCAGCGTGCGCGCCTCCTCGGCCCGGTGGTGGCGTGCCGCGTCGGCGGTGAGCGCCTCGATCCGGCGCACGCCGGCCCCGACCGCGCTGTCGCTGACGATGGTGATCGCCCCGATATCGCCGGTGCGCCCGGCATGGGTGCCGCCGCACAGTTCGATGGAGAAGTTCTTGAGCCGGCCGCGGTCGGTCTCGGCGCCAGACGCGTCAACCGGCAGGCCCATCGAGACGACCCGGACCTCGTCGCCGTACTTCTCGCCGAACAGCGCCCGGGCGCCGGACGCGATGGCGTCGTCCACCGCCATCAGCTTGGTCACCACCGGGGCGTTCTGGAGCAGCACCGCGTTGGCGATGTCCTCGACCCGGGCCAGCTCGTCGGCCTCGATCGGCTTCGGGTGGCTGATGTCGAAGCGCAGCCGCTCGGGGCTGACCAGCGAGCCCTTCTGGGCGACGTGCTCGCCGAGCACCTGGCGCAACGCCTCGTGCAGGAGGTGGGTGGCCGAGTGGTTGGCGCGGATCGCCTTGCGGCGGGCGTGGTCGACCTTCAGCTCCACGGCTTGTTCGAGCCCGAGGGTGCCCTCCTCCACGCTGACGTGGTGGACGAACAGGTCCCCGAGCTTCTTCTCGGTGCCGGTGACGCGGACCTTCAGGCCCGCCGCCAGGATCAGGCCGGTATCGCCGACCTGCCCGCCGGATTCGGCGTAGAACGGCGTCTGGTTGACCAGCGCGAGGCCGGTCTGCCCCGCCTCGAGGCTCTTCACCTCGGCGCCGTCGCGCAGCAGCGCGGTGACGATGCCCTCGGCGGCCTCGGTCTCGTAGCCCAGGAACTCGGTGGCGCCGACGCGCTCGCGGATGCCGAACCAGACCGTCTCGGTGGCGGCCTCGCCGGAGCCCTTCCAGGCCTCGCGCGCCGCCTGCTTCTGGCGCTGCATCGCGGCCGTGAACGCCTCCGTGTCGACCCCGATGCCCCGGGCCTTGAGGGCGTCCTGGGTGAGGTCGAGGGGGAAGCCGTAGGTGTCGTACAGGGTGAAGGCGGTGTCGCCGGAGAGCTTCTCGCCGGCCTTGAGGTCGCGCGTCTCGGAATCGAGGATCGACAGGCCCCGTTCCAGGGTGCGGCGGAAGCGGGTTTCCTCCAGCTTCAGGGTCTCGCCGATCAGCGCCTCGGCGCGCATCAGCTCCGGGTAGGCCTGGCCCATCTCGCGCACCAGGGTCGGCACCAGGCGGTACATGGTCGGCTCGCGGGCGCCGAGGATCTCGGCATGCCGCATGGCCCGGCGCATGATCCGGCGCAGCACGTAGCCGCGCCCCTCGTTGCCCGGCAGCACGCCGTCGGCGACCAGGAACGAGGCGGCGCGCAGGTGGTCGGCGATCACCCGGTAGGACGCCATCGTGGCGGGCTCGGGCGCCCGCGAGACGGCATGCGCCACGGCGTCGATCAGCGCCTTGAACAGGTCGGTGTCGTAGTTCGAGTGCACGCCCTGGAGGATCGCGGCCATGCGCTCCAGGCCCATGCCGGTATCGATCGAGGGCCGGGGCAGCGGGTTGCGCAAACCCGGCTCCAGCTGCTCGTACTGCATGAACACGAGGTTCCAGAACTCGAGGAAGCGGTCGCCGTCCTCGTCCGGGGAGCCGGGCGGGCCGCCCTGCAGCGCCGGGCCCTGGTCGATGAAAATCTCCGAGCACGGGCCGCAGGGGCCGGTGTCGCCCATCTGCCAGAAGTTGTCGGAGGTCCCGATCCGGATGATCTTCTCATCCGGGAAGCCGGCGATCTTTTTCCACAGGTTCGCGGCCTCGTCGTCGTCGGCGTAGACGGTAACGAGCAGCCGGTCGGGCTTGAGGCCGAATTCCTTGGTGATCAGCGTCCAGGCCAGCTCGATCGCGCGGTCCTTGAAGTAGTCGCCGAACGAGAAGTTGCCGAGCATCTCGAAGAACGTGTGGTGGCGCGCGGTATAGCCGACGTTGTCGAGGTCGTTGTGCTTGCCGCCGGCCCGCACGCACTTCTGCGCCGTGGTCGCCCGGTCGTAGCCGCGCTTCTCGACGCCGGTGAAGACGTTCTTGAACTGCACCATGCCGGCGTTCGTGAACATCAGCGTGGGATCGTTCTTCGGAACGAGGCTCGAGGAGGGCACGGCCTCGTGTCCCGCACGCGCGAAGAAGTCGAGGAAGGTCGACCGGATCTCGTTGACGCCGCTCATCGGGGCAGAACTCTAAGCAGGGCTCAAGGGACTGGGCCGCCACCCGTTTCAGGCGCGACCCGCATGCCGCCCTCTTAAGGACGGATCAGGCCCGAGTCACGGGCGCCCCGCCGCGAAATCACCCCGGCCCGCCCCATGGCCGCCACAAGCACGGCCGTGTTGTCGCCACATCTGTCAAGCGATGGTGTGTCCGTGGCGCCGTCAAGGGCGCGTGAGGATTCGGGTAGACGATGCAGGGCCGCACGGTCGGATCGCCGAGGAACGTCACGGGTAAGCAGGGCCGGTTCGGGTCCGGCCGGGCCGATGCCATCACCGCACAGCCGATGCTCGGCCGTGTCCACGGGAGCGTCCCGGCGCTGGCCCGCTCGGTGCTCACGATATCGCTGATCGCCGGCGGCCTCAGCGCCGCGCTGATCGGCTCGGGGGTCGATCTCGGCAAGGTCGGGCTGAGCCAGGCGGTCTCCTCGGCGCAGGCCGCCACCGAGCCGCCGATGCCGCGCCCGCGCATCCACACCGTCGCCCTCAGCGAGGAGCTGGAGCGGACCCCGCTGCGCGCCTCGGCGAGCTTCGCGGCCGTGCACGACCTCGACACCGCCGTCGGCTCCAACGGCGTCGACCGCGTCTCCTACGACTTCCTGCTCTCGGAGAGCGCCGGCGGCGACCCGAACGACATCCTCGAATTCGGCCCGATGAAGATCCGGCGCCACCTGGTGCAGACGATCGTGCGGGCCGCCCAGGCGGTGCAGACCGACCCGGTCCTGCTCATGGCGGTGGCCGACAAGGAGTCGAGCTTCGTCACCGCGGTCCAGGCCAAGACCTCCTCGGCCACAGGCCTCTATCAGTTCATCGAGCGCACCTGGCTCGGCGTGGTCCGCGACTTCGGCGCCAAGTACGGGCTCGAGAAGGAGGCCGCGCTGGTCACCGCCGACGCCAACGACCGGCCGGCGATCACCGACGCCGCCGAGCGCGCCCGGGTGCTCGAATTGCGCCGCGACCCCTATCTCTCGGCGCTGATGGCCGGCGAGATGCTGAAGCGCGACGCCGGCCGCATCGCCCAGCGCATCGGCCGCGAACTCACCCTCGGCGAGGTCTACCTCGCCCACTTCCTGGGCGCCGACGATGCCGGGGAGTTCCTGGCCAACGTCGTCAACAAGCCGGCCGCCGCCGCAGCCGTGCTGCTGCCCGGCCCGGCCCGGGCCAACCGCTCGATCTTCTTCGCCGCCGGGCGCTTCGTCGGCCGCGGCCGGCACCGCAAGCCGGCCAGCCTCTCGGTGGCGCAGGTCCACGAGAAGTTCGAGGCGATGATGAGCACCCGCGGCACGCGGTACCAGAACGTCCAGGCGGTCTCGGGGATCATGGCCTACGCGGACGCCGCCACCGGCGTCGCCACGCAGTAACGACACGGCGAGCGGGCCTCTCTTCGCGGTCCCGCGCGCAACTCCCGGCCTCCCGCCGACGTTCGTCCAGTATCGCCGCATTCGCGTGCGGCGCGACACGGAGACCGCGGTACATTTCTTGGGGGGACGTTCTTGAGAAAGCCTCTGACGGGCACGGCGGCGCCGCATACCGATACGCTCTCGCCGAGCAGCATGCCGCTCGACCAGATCGGGCAGACGCTGGCGTCGATCTACGACGACCTCATGTCGGAGGGCGTGCCGGAACACCTCGCCGCCCTGGTGCGCCGGGTCCGGCAGGCCGAGGTCGAGCCGTCCGCCGCGCCGCCGCCGAGCCCGCAGGCCGCCGAGGCGACGAGCCCGCGCCTGGCGCTGGTGGTCGAGGACGATCCGCAGCTGCGCGCCCTGGCCGAGACCCTGCTGGAGGAGACCGAGCTCGAGGTCGTCGGCTGCGACAGCGCCGAGGCGGCCCTGGTCGTGCTCCAGGCCCGCGGCGGCGACGTGGCCCTGGTCTTCGCCGACATCCAGCTCGCGGGCGCCATGACCGGGCTGCAGCTCGCCCGCGCGGTGGCGACCCTGTGGCCCCGGGCCCGCCTGGTGGTCACAACCGGCCAGGGCGGCCGGCGGCCGGACCTGCCGAGCGAAGCGGTGTTCATCGCCAAGCCCTGGCGCCCCTTCGACGTGCTGGTGGAGGCCGAGCGGGCGACCACGGATCCGGCGCCGCCGGTCACCTGAGGCGGCGACGGGCCCGGCCCTTGCATCGACCGTTGACGTATCGGCGCGAGGAGCCTCCAGTTTGCCGATCCTGTCCGTCCGCCACCGCACGGTCTACCGGTACCGGCGTCCGGTCGCCTTCGGCGAGCACCGGATCATGTTCCGGCCCCGGGACAGCTACGACCAGCGCCTGATCGAGGCCTCGCTCGAGATCACCCCCGAGCCCACGGCGCTGCGCTGGATGTTCGACGTCTTCGGCAACTGCGTCGCGGTGGCGACCTTCGGGGGCCGGGCCGAGACCCTGACCTTCGTGTGCGGGATCACCCTCGACCACACCCCCGAGCACGCCCCGGTCTTCCCGCTGGCGCCCCACGCCACGCATTACCCGTTCGGATACGGGGTCGAGGACATGCCCGACCTGTCCCGGTCGATCGAGCGGCAATGGCCCGATCCGCGCCACGAGGTCGATGCCTGGGCGCGCAGCTTCATCCCGGCCGACGGCCGGATCCCGACCCAGGAATTGCTCGCCGACATGACCCGGAGCGTGCGGGCGAACTTCACCTACCTCGCCCGCTCCGAGAAGGGCGTGCAGGAGCCGCTGACGACCCTGCGCAGCAAGCGCGGCTCGTGCCGGGACTTCGCGGTGCTGATGATGGAGGCGGTCCGGGCGCTCGGCATGGCCGCCCGGTTCGTCTCCGGATACCTGTACAACCCGCGCAACGACCGCGCCCGCCATGTCGGCGGCGGCTCGACCCATGCATGGCTGCAGGTCTACCTGCCGGGCGCCGGCTGGATCGAGTTCGACCCGACCAACGGGATCGTCGGCAACCGCGACCTGATCCGCGTGGCGGTGGCCCGCGATCCGGCGCAGGCGGTGCCGCTGCACGGCTCGTTCTTCGGGCTCGCCAGCGACGACCTCGGCATGCGGGTGGACGTCGACGTGGTCGAACTGCCCGACGACGAGGCACGAACACCGGGATTTGAGGCGCATCCGCCGATCGTGGCGCGTTGAGCCGGCGGATCCGGATGGAACATGCGGGGCGACCCGCGGGGGCGAGAGGACAGCAGGTGGCCGCGATGAAGATCAGGACGGGTTACGATATCGGCTTCAGCCTGACCCAGCCCACGCCCATGGTCCTGATGCTCAGCGTCCATCCGTCCCGGATGCCCGACCTGCTGACCCCGCAGGAGATCCGGTTCGATCCGTGGGTTCCGGCGCACACGTACCGGGACGTGTACGACAACGTCTGCCATCGCATCGTCGCGCCGCCCGGCCTGATGACGATCTCGGCCGACTTCACGATCCAGGATTCCGGCCTCCTCGACGCCTACGTCCCGGACGCCCAGCAGATCCCGGTCCAGGACCTGCCGGACGACGTGATGGTCTTCCTGCTGGGCTCCCGCTACTGCGACACCGACAAGCTCTCCCAGACGGCCTGGTCGCTGTTCGGCAACACGCCCGAGGGCTGGGCCCGGGTGCAGGCGATCGTCGCCTACACGCACGAGCGCATCCGGTTCGACTACCAGCGCGCCGACGCGACCCGGACCGCCCATGACGGCTTCATGCAGCGCGAGGGCGTCTGCCGGGATTTCGCCCATCTCGCCATCGCGTTCTGCCGGTGCATGAACATCCCGGCCCGCTACGCCACCGGCTACCTCGGCGACATCGGCGTGCCGGTCGATCCGGCGCCGATGGATTTCTCCGCCTGGTTCGAGGTCTACCTCCAGGGACCCGACGGCCCGCGCTGGTACACGTTCGACGCGAGGCACAACCGCCAGCGGATCGGCCGCATCGTCATGGCCCGGGGCCGCGATGCCACCGACTGCGCGATCTCGACCAATTTCGGCTACGCCCACCTGGCGCGCTTCGACGTCCACACCGACGAGGTCGCGTGACGGGCCGGTGATCGCGGATATTGGTTACTGATATTCGGAGCGGGGCCATGCAGAGCGCAGGGTGTGGACCCCGGCACGCGCGAACCCGCTTACGTATTCCAACGTCAGCCAAAATCTTCTTCGGAGGGTGGAACTGCCAACCTATGCTCACGCTTGTAATAGCAAAGGTTATCGCACAGGCAGGCACACCATGAAGACCTCGGCCACCGCCCTCGCGGCGCTCCTTGCCGCAACTGTTCTGTCGGCCGCCCCGGCGCTGGCCGCCCCGGCCTACGATCCCTTCGGCACCAACGGCGCCGAGGAGTATTACTCGGATCCGGGCCAGTACGGGTACCAGGGCACCCCGGGCTACGGCCAGGGCGTGCAGGACGCGCCGCAGGCGCAGGTCCAGCCGATCCCCCGCGAGATCGTGGCGTTCAACGCCCCCTACGCGCCGGGCACGATCGTGGTCTCCACCGCCGAGCGCCGCCTGTACTTCGTGATGGGCAACGGCGAGGCGATCCGCTACGGCGTCGGCGTCGGCCGGCCGGGCTTCAGCTGGAGTGGCGTCAACAAAGTCACCGCCAAGCGCGAGTGGCCGTCCTGGACGCCCCCGAAGGCCATGATCGCCCGCCGCCCCGACCTGCCGCGCTACATGGCCGGCGGGATCGAGAACCCGCTCGGCGCCCGGGCCATGTACATCGGCAACACCGAGTACCGCATCCACGGCTCGAACGAGCCGGACACGATCGGCCAGGCGGTGTCCTCGGGCTGCATCCGCATGACCAACGACGACGTCACCGATCTGTACGAGCGGGTTAAGGTCGGCGCCAAGGTCGTCGTGCTGAACTGATCCGACGACAGCTTCTGATCTCGATAAAACGCACGCAAGAAGCCTGCAGGTCACGAAAGTGATCTGCAGGCTTCTTTTCGGATAGCGTTCAAGCCGGGCAGCAGACGAGCAGTTGCCTTGATCGCCGACGGAAGACCCTACCGCGGCCCGCCACCCCGCCGCATGGCGACCTCCTGCCCCTGGCTGTCGAGCGCACCGGACGGGGCGAGGCCTTCGTTCGGCACCGGGTTCATGCCCGCGCCGGCCGTCCGCGACGAGGGCCGTCCCGAGGTTCGGTCGCCCGCCGCCTGCTTCAGCGCCAGGGCCCTGCGGGACTTCGAGACCAGGCTCCCGCGCGCCTGCGCGCTCCGGCGCCGCTCGCTCTCCTTGCTGGCGCGCTTCACGGCGGCCGCGAGCAGCGCCGCCTTCTGGCGGGTGCCGGTGTCGTCCGTGGCCGGGCGCGCGCCGGAGGGAGCCGCCTTGCCGCGCAGTTCCCGGCGCTGGCGGCGGGACATGTCCCGGGCGCGGTCGCGGCGCTCGCGCAGCCGGCCGATCAGGTCGGCGATGCCCCCGTCATCGGCGTCGCGCAGTTTCGGGTGGTGGGAGCGGGCGACGAGGTCGGCCTCGTCGGCGCTGAGGAGGCGGGCTTCCTGGCGGCTCGATACGGACATGGATACTCCGGGTTGGAGGGATGGACTGGATCAGTCGGCGGCGAGGTCCGGCGCGCGGCGCAGGGCGGTCTCGCGCAGGGACCGGTCGGCGTAGGTGCCCTGCACGGCCGCGCGACCGCCGTGGTCGAACAGGTCGAGCATCAGGGCACTGTGGATGAAGCCGAGATGGCTGAAGGCCTGCGGGAAGTTGCCCAGGAAGGTCCCGTCCTCGGCGGCTTCCTCGGCGTAGAGCCCGACATCGTTCTGCAGCGCCCGTAGGGCGTTGAACCGAGTCCGCGCCTCCGCATCACGGCCCAGCCAGAGCAGCGCGTCGACGAGCCAGAAGGCGCAGAGCAGGAACGTGCCCTCGTGGCCGGGCAGGCCGTCGTCGGCCCGGTAGCGATAGACGAGGTGGCCGTGGCCGAGTCGCTCGATCACCACATCCACGGTCCGGGCGAAGGCCGCCGCGTCGACGGGGAAGCCGACCATCGGAGCCATCAGCAGGGCGGCGTCGACGTCGTCGCCGCCGATATATTGCGGGTAGTAGCCGTCCCGGTGGATGGCCTCGCCGTTCACGCAGGCGACGATCCGGTCGCGCTCCCGGCACCAGGTCTCCCGGGGGCCGAACAGGCGGATCGCCCGGTCGAGCGCGACCCAGTTCATGATCGCGGCGTGCAGGTAGCGCTGCTCGGGTTTGCGCGGCTCCCACAACCCGGCATCGGGCGTGTGCCAATGGGCGGCCGAGATGTCGGCGAGCCGGGCCCCGTGGCCGTGCATCGCCTCCGGCAGGGTGCCGCCGAGCCGCGTGTAGAGGTAGAGCAGGTCGAGCACCTGCCCGTAGGCGTCGGCCTGGTGCTGCTCGGCCGCCTCGTTGCCGGCCCGCACCGGCGCGCTGCCGCGCCAGCCCTCGAAATGCGCGATGGTGGTCTCGGTGAGATCGCCCTCCCCGGAGACGCTGTAGAGCGGCCGCAACCGGCCCTCCGCGCGCTCGCACAGGTCGGTCACGAACCCGAAGAAGGCTTCCGCCTCGCGCAGCATCCCGAACTTCTTCAGGACGTAGAAGGACAGGCACGCGTCCCGGATCCAGCAGAACCGGTAATCCCAGTTGCGGATGCCGCCGATCTCCTCCGGCAGCGAGGTCGTGGCCGCCGCGACGATCGCCCCGGTCGGCGCGTAGGTCAGCGCCTTCAGGACCAGCGCCGAGCGGATCAGCTCGTCGGCGAGCGGCCCGGTATAGGCCGCGTCCTGCGTCCACAGCACCCAGGCGCTGCGGGTCCGCTCCATCAGGGCGCGCGTGTCCGGCGGCGTCCGGGGCAGCGCGTCGGCGTAGAGGCTGAAGCTGCGCTCCTGGCCGGCCGCCAGGGTGAAGCGGACGGCCGCGCCCTCCCCGTCCGGGGCCATCGCGACGTCCGCGAGGAGGCCCGGGCATCCCGGCGTCACCACCCGGCCGCCCTCGATCGCCGGCGGCGTGAAACCTTCGGCAAAGCCCGCCAGCGGCCGGTACTCGACCACCATCGGGACCTGGCCGGACACGCCGCCGACGCGCCGCACCAGGCGCGGCCGGTCCGGCCCGCCCTCCGGCCCGACCATGAAGTCGTGCAGGGTGACGAAGCCGTCCTGGGTGGTGAAGGTGGTCTCCAGGATGTTGCTGCGACTCAGGTATTGCCGCGTCGTCTCGTACCGGCCCGCCGGGCGGATGGTGAAGTGGCCGCCGCGCCGCCGGTCGAGCAGCCGCGAGAAGGTCGGGGCGGCGTCGAAGCGCTCCAGGCAGGCCCAGTCGATCGCCCCGTCGCGGGCGACCAGGGCGCAGCCCTCGCAATTCCCGATCAGGGCATAGGCCTCGATCGGCTGGTAGGGGCGCTGGCCCGCATCGGACATGAAGACTCCTTCTGGCCGCGCCGGCGATCCGGCTGCGGCGTGGGGATGGGACGGGTTCGGAGTGCTGGGCCGGATCAGGCGCCGAGCCGGAAGGCCGGTTCCAGCAGGCCGCGGGCGCCGACATCGACCAAAAAAGTCCGGCCGTGTTCGGGATCGGCGGCGCGCTCGGCCGCGTCCATGCCCTCGTAGGCGGAGGTGACCAGCAGCCGGTCGAGGTCGCGGCCCGCGAAGGTCGGGCAGGTCGGCTGCCGCACCGGGACCGGCACGGTGCGGACACGCTCGCCGGCGGGACTGTAGGCATCGAGGCAGGCGGCGCCGAACCGGGCGGTCCAGATCAGGCCCTCGGCATCGGTGGCGGCCCCGTCGATGCCGCCTTCGCCGCCGCGATGATCGTAGAGGGTCTCGATCGGGCCTTTCGGCAGGCCGGTCCTGGGATCGAGCGCCACCCGACGCAGCACGCCCTCGTCGGTGTCCACGAAGTAGCCGGTGGCGCCGTCCGGCGAGAAGCTGATGCCGTTCGGGATGGTCAGGCCGCCGAACAGGCGCCGCACCCGGGTGCCGGCGACATGGTAGATCGAGCCGCGCCCCTTGGCGGCGTCCCGGTCCATCGTGCCGATCCAGAGCGCACCGCACGGATGTATGCGTCCGTCGTTGGAGCGGTTGCTCTTCATCTCCTCTTCGAGCGGGCACAACATCCGGATGTCGCCATCCCGGATCGCCCGCACGTAGAGGCCGTCCTCGGCCGAGAGCAGCTGGTGGAAGCCGTCGATCGCCGCCACGTCGCTGACCTGGAACGGCAGGACATGGACCAGCGCCTTGCGGGATCCGGCGACCGGCTTCTCGAACAGGCGCGCTTCTAGGATGTCGACCCACCACGCCGTGTCGGTGCGCGGATCGTAGCTCGGACCTTCACCGAGATGGCAGCGGACCTGGCTCAGAACGCAGGCGTCTTGCAAACAATCCAAATGACCTATCCCGTTGGTTCCGATCGCGCATCAGGGTGGTTGGACGGTGGCTCAGCACGCGTCGCAGACGCTGCCGAGGACGGAGTCGAGCTCCTTCTGGCGCTTCGTCCGCTCGTTCGGGTCGTGCAGCGGGGCGGCCGCGCGGCCCGGCGGGACCGTCTGGCCCACCGACGAACGGTAGGGCGCGTTCACCGTCGTCTCGGGACCGCCGCCCGTGCCCGTGAAGGGGCCGGCCTGCGCCGCGTTCAGGCACGCCGGCGCCGCGATCAGGCCGAGGATCAGTCCGGCTCGCTTCAGGCTCGTGCGTGTCATGGCGTGACGTCTCCTCAGTTCCCTTCGGGTTGATGTCCGATTCTGTCTCGTACGGACCGCCCTCGCTGACGACGGCCGCGACGCGCTCCCTCCCCCGTGCGGGAGAGGGTCGGGGTGAGGGGCGCGGCGCTTACGGCGCGGACGCACCCGTCACGCTGTTCCGCTCCTGGGCGGGGGGCGGATCCCGCGGCCGATCAGCAGCGGTTTCCGCCGGCGGTCTGGCCGTACTGCTTGACGGGACGCGTCTGCTGGTTGGCGTTGCCCTCGGCCGCCGAGCTCATCGGGCAGCCCTCGTAGTAGGGGTTGTCGTGGACGCCAAGGCCGAGCGAATGGGTGGCTTCGACGTCGTAGGGCGCGAAGCCGGTCCAGCGGGCGCCGTTGTCGGCCATGGCAGACGAGATCGGGGCAACGCCAAGGACAAGGGCGGCCACGGCGGCGGCGATACGGGTCTTCATAGATATACTCACGCTCTTACAAGTACGGTTCGATTGGTCGAACCCGTTTCCTCTTGCTTGAGACAGATATGGGGACGCCAATCCCATCGTGACGTGCCGGCGCGCACGCACCGGCGGGGATTAAAAATTGGCGGCGCCTTCTCGCGACTTCGCGCGTATTGGGCCGCCATTTTGCAACTTTTGATAATGAAGTTGGCTGCGCGCGCGCCGGAACGCCGGCCTCAGGCTGGCATGGCGGGCTGGATGAGGGCGCGCCCGTGCAATGCGGAGCGGCATCATGCCGACGCGGCCGACCATCATTCCGGGTCTTCGATCCGAAGCCCGGAACGAGGACGCGCCTTATCCCTCGGTCGTCACAACGCAGTGACGGTCAGAGAACCTTCGCCCGCACCGTGGTGACGACGATCTCGGCCACGATCACCACCGCGAAGATCGCGGCCAGCACCACGGCGACCTGATCCCAGTAGAGCAGGTTCAGGGCCGTATCGAGCGCGACCCCGATGCCGCCTGCCCCGACGAGGCCGAGCACGGCGGATTCGCGGATGTTGATGTCCCAGCGGAACAGCGCGATCGACCAGAAGGCCGGCTTCACCTGCGGCCAGTAGCCCATCAGCAGCGTGGCCCGCCGCCCCGCGCCCGCGGCCTGCAGGGCCTCGATCGAGCCGCGGTTCGATTCCTCCAGCGCCTCGGCCAGGAGCTTGCCGGTGAAGCCCACCGAGCGCAGGGCGATCGCCAGCGTGCCGGCGAGCGGCCCCGGGCCGAACACCGCCACGAACAGCAGCGCCCAGACCAGGGAATTCACCGACCGGGAGGTCACGAACACGAACTTGGCGAACAGGTTCAGGGGCAGGCTGGGGGTGATGTTGCGGGCGGCGAGCAGCCCGATCGGCACCGCGATCACGATGGCGATCAGCGTGCCGAGCGTCGCGATGTGCAGGGTCTCCACCAGCGCGCGGAGCGTCGGCCCGATATAGCCGGCATCCATCGGCCACATCCGGCCGAACAGGTCGGCCATCTGCTCGGGGGCGTCGTAGAGGAATTCCGGGATCACCTCGATCGTGCGCAGGCTCGCCACGAAGGCGGCCACCGCGAACAGCGTGAAGGCGAGGCGCGCCAGCCGCTTCCACGGCGAGAAGCGCTGCCAGCGCCGCGGCGGGGCCGCGAGGGCGGCTCCGGCGCTCACTGGAACACCTTCCGGGCCCAGCCCGAGACGATCTCGGCCACCATGATCAGCGCCACGATGACGATCAGGATCGCCAGCACCACGTCGTAGTCGAAGCGCTGGTAGGCGGTGAACAGGGTCGCCCCGATGCCGCCGCCGCCGACGATCCCGACCATGGTCGAGTTCCGCAGGTTGGAATCAAGCTGGTAGGTCGCGAAGCCGATGAAGCGCGGCAGCACCTGCGGCTGCACGCCCATGATCAGCGTCGACAGGAAGCCGGCGCCGGTCGCCCGCACCGCCTCGACCTGCTTCAGGGAGATCTCCTCGATCGCCTCGGCGAACAGCTTGGCGATGAAGCCGACGGACGCGACGATCAGCGCCATCACGCCGGCCAGCGCCCCGAAGCCGATCGCCTTCACGAACAGGATCGCCACGATGATCGGGTGGAACGACCGGCACAGGGCGATCAGCGCCCGGGTCGGCCACGTCACCCAGGCCGGCATCAGGTTGCGGGCGGCCAGGAAGCCGATCGGCAGGGCGATCACGATCCCGATCACCGTGGCGATCACGGCGATCTGCACGCTCTCGACGATGCCGGACTGGATCAGCTCCCACCGGGAGAAGTTCGGCGGGAACATCCGGGCCAGGAACTGCCGGCCGTGGGTGAGCCCGGTGGCGAAGCGCTCGGGGGCGAAGCCGAGCTGGCTGGCGGCGTAGACCGCGTAGAGCGCGAGCAGCAGCCAGCCGGCCCGGGCGGTCCAGTTGGGGCGGAAGGCACGTTTTTGCGGGATGGCCACGCCTGGGACAGGTGCGGTCATCGGATAGACCGGACCATGACACGCGCCCTCCCTCCCCCCTCTGCGGGGGAGGGTGGCCCCTGCGTCAGCAGGGGTCGGGAGAGGGGCAGCGCGACGATGCAGAATGTGTCCGACGTCGCGACCTTTCCGGATAGGGCGCTCCCCTCTCCCCCCCTGCTGCGCAGGGTACCCTCCCCCGCAGAGGGGGGAGGGAGGGCCCGCGAGCCAGAAAGTCGTGTCCGAGGACAGCTCAAATCCGACATGGCGCTCATTCGAGCCAGTTCTCGCCGCCGTAGATGCCGCGCAAATCGCGCTCGCTCAGGCGGTCGGGCGGACCGTCATAGACGACGTGCCCGCCCGACATGCCGACGATCCGCGTGGCGAAGCGCTGGGCCAGCGCCACGTTGTGGATGTTGACCACCACCGGCACCCCGCGCTCGGCCGCGAGCCGGGACAGGATCTCCATGATCTCCACCGAGCTCTTGGGGTCGAGCGACGAGGTCGGCTCGTCGGCCAGCACGATCTCGGGCTCCTGCATGATCGCCCGGGCGATGCCGACCCGCTGGCGCTGGCCGCCCGACAGGGCGTCGGCCCGGCGGGTGGCGAAGCCGGCGAGCCCGACGGACTCGAGGAGGTCGAAGGCGCGCTGGATATCGGCCTCGGGGAACCGGCGCAGCCACGCCCGCCAGACCGGCACGTAGCCGAGGCGCCCGCACAGCAGGTTCTCCATCACGGAGAGACGCTCGACCAGGTTGTATTCCTGGAACACCATGCCGATCCGCCGCCGCGCCCGGCGCAGGGGGCGGCCGGACAGCTTGGCCAGATCCTCGCCGCGGAACAGGATCTCGCCCGCGGTGGGCTGCACCAATCGGTTGATGCACCGGATCAGCGTGCTCTTGCCGGTGCCGGACGGACCGATGATCGCGGTGAGGCCGGTGCCCGGCACCACGAGGTCGATGCCCCGCAGGACCGGCTGCCCGGCCCGGTATTCCTTGACGAGCCCGCGGATCACCAGGGCGCGCGGATCCTCCGCCCGCACCTCGGTCCCGGGCGCGCGCAGCGCAGCGGACGCGGTCACGGCTTGCGTCACGGCTTGGCTTGGCCTTCGGCCTTCTTGCGCGCGGCCTCGGCCTCGCGGGCGGCCTCGCGCTCGTAGGCCGCCTTGTTGTAGGGCGTGCCCGACTCCTCCGCGACCTTGCGCACGATGGCCCAGTCCTTGAGGTAGGTGATCGGCGCGAACCGGTCGTCGCCCTCGAAATCCTTCACCATGTCGGGCGGGAAGCGGAAGTCGTAGAAGCACTGCTTCAGCTTCTCGGCGAGTTCCGGCTTGAGATCGTGCGCGTAGGCGAAGCCGGAACTCGGAAACTTCTCGCTGGTGTAGATGATCCGATAGTCGTCGCCCTTGATCGTGCCGCGGGCGACCATCCGGTTGAACACGTCGGAGGCCACGGGCGCGGCGTCGTAATCGCCGGTGCCGACGCCGAGCGCCGACTTGTCGTGACCGCCCGAGTAGACGATCTTATAGTCCTCGCCGGGCTTGAGGCCCTGCTCGGGGAACAGCGCCTTCGGGGCGAGGTTTCCGGAATTCGACGACGGGGCGGTGTGGGCGACGCGCTTGCCCTTGAGGTCGGCGAGCGTCTTGTACGGGCTGCTCGCCTTCACGACGACGATCAGGTTGTAGCCCTCGGCCCCCTTCTCGGTCCCCTTGGCGGCGAACGGCACCGCGCCCGCCATGTTCACGGCAAAGCCCAGCGGCCCGGTGGAGAAGCCCGCCACCGTGAGCCGCCCCGAGCGCATCGCCTCGATCTCGGCCGAGTTCGACTGGACCGGATAGTAGACGACCCGCTTGCCGGTGCATTGCGACAGGTGGGCGGTGAACGGCTTGAACGCGTTCTCGTAGACCGCCGGGTCTTCCACCGGCGTGTAGGCGAACACGATGACGCTCGGATCGCGGGTCTTGGCCGGGATGTCGGCGACGAGGTCCTGGTTCGTGTCGCAATAGGTGTCGTCGAGCTGGCCGCGATTGGCACATTCGGCGGCCCGCGCCGGCGACAGCGAGACGAATCCGCAGAGCAGCGCCAAGGCTGCGCCGTACCGAGCGAGTGTCACGCGTCTCTCTCCCTGCGGGGCGGTGCCGTGCGGCCCGCGCCGTCCCGTCGTCACCCGGTTGGGGCGACGCTTCCCTTGCCCAACTTGTAGGTGGCGGGCTTCGGATTAGGCAAGGCGGGATGCGCGTGGGGGGTGAAGGAAAGCCGGCTTATGACAGGGTTGACGGGCGGCGTTTTGGTGGAAGACGCCGATCCGCTCGACAAGACATTGCAGAGTCACGCATGACCCGGTGCGGGTGGATTCTGACTGCGGAAGTGACAGGTTTTTCGCGCATCGGCTCGTGAAGGGCGCGCGTTGCGCCCTCCCCTTGCGGGCTACGACGTTCACACATCTGCAACGGACACCGCCGCTCGCGACGGAGCGCGACCGGCCCCCTCTCCCGTGCGGGAGAGGGTTGGGGTGAGGAATGCGACCTCTCCGGAAAGTCCTGATCCCTCACCCGGCTCTCTGCGAGAGCAGACCTCTCCCGCACGGGAGAGGGGACCCGCGCTCCATCCTGCGCCCGTCCTACCGACACCGATGCGTGGATCCGGTAGCCTCTGCGGGGGAGGGAGAGCCGCGGTGTCTCCCGTGCCTTCTGCCGACCTCGATGTTAAATCCGCCAGTTGGCGCGGAAGAGGAGACCCGCGCTTCATCCGCGAATTCGAGACCGCGGAGACATTTGGCTGGAAGCGCAGCGGCGATCCTGTTGGGCGTGAAAAGCCTGGTCCCTCAGGGCACCACGCGGCCGACGGCCGTCTGCGGCGGGCTGAACGAGGCGATCGGGAGGTCGCAGAAGCAGCGGACGCCGAGGGGGCGCGGACCCGGGAGCGGGCACGCGAACGGCTTCGGCCCGGTGAGACCCTGTTGGATGGCATCGCAATTGTAGCCGACCGGCTGGCGCTCGCGGCGGCGCGGCGCCGGGCGATAGCCGCCCTCGTCGGCCGGATCGTCGTAACCCGGCGGCGGCGCACCATAGCCACCGCCATACTGCGCCAGGGCAGCTGAGCCCGGAAGCGTGGCGGCGAGCGCCAGGGCGGCGAGGGTCAACCGGAACGGGGCCCGCAGCCCGGATCGGCCGTGTGAGGTGAGGCGCATCCGTGATCCTTTCGCGCGACGCAGGCGCATCGCCCCTGCTCCGGCGGCTCTCGATGGCAATACCGGCGAAAACGAGACGGCCCGCCTCCGGAAACCGGAAGCGGGCCGCAGATGCAGTCCAATCCGTAGACGGCGTCAGTGCGTCGAGCGGTCGGCGGCGTCCTGAGCGTTCTGGGTGGTCTGCCGGACGGCATCCTGACCCTGCTCCATGGCCTTGCGGGTCTCTTCGGCGCTCTGCTGCATCGCCGTCTTGGCCCGCTCGGCGCCCTGCTGCATCGCACTCTGGGCGATGCCGCTGAACTCCTTGGCCTGCGCCTGGATGGCAGCGAACTGGCTGCGCACGAACTCGGCCTGATGCTGCATGGCCTCCTGCACGTCGCGCGAGCGGACCAGCTTCTGCGCCAGGTCGAACGCGGCGTTCACGTTCTGCTCGGCATATTCGAAACCGCGGGACGAGACGTCCGACGCGTTGGTGCGGGCGACCTCGGCCGAACCCTGGACGGTGTCGGCGGTGCGGCGGGCCGCGCCGATGAAGCTGTCGAACGCCTTGCGGGCCTGCTCGACGCTCTTCTCGGCGAAGTCGCGCATCTCGGTCGGGACTTCGTAATTCGGGGGGGTGCTCATGATCGTCTCCTCTCAATTCGGCTGTTGATGGCGCCTTGTGCACTGCACAATAACTGATTCGCCGCCATATGCCACCTGCGCCGTCATCATTAAGGTTGACATGACGTAAACGTGTGACGCCCGGCGCAAGAGTCCAGCGTCGCAACGCAGGGCGCTTTACAATAGGGGTACGGTTGCGCGTGTTTCTCGGGCAAAGCGGGCCGGGGGACGAGGGATCGGGCGTGGGTTCGGGGTCGCGGGTTTTGCAGACGACACAGACATCGACCGCCGGGGCAGCCGAGGCCGACCTCGCCGCCGCCTTCGCGGCCTGGGCGGGCCTGCCCGGCCTGGCGGCCGCGCTGGACGACCGGGACGGCCTCCATTTCGTGATCGACCCCGCCGACGGGCGGATTTTGCTCGCCTCCCCGGCGGGACAGGCCCTCTGCGCGGCACTCGGCCAGGCCGATCGCGCGACGCTGGCCCGTCAGGTCGCCCGGGCCAACCCGCAGGACACCGCGCCCCGGCTCGCGCGCCTCGCCCTCGACGCGAGGCGGATCGCCCCGCCTGCGCTCTGCCAGGTCGTCCGCGGGACCCGCGACGACGGCCGGCCGGTCTTCCTGGTGATTCCGACGGCCCCGGTGAAGCTGCCGCGCCCGCGGCCCGCCACCCCGGCGGTGCAGCAGCCGGAGGCACCCGCGAGCGAGCCGCCGCCGGCCGCCGTCCCGGTCGAGACGTTGGCCCTGAAGACGGGCGACCGCTTCCTGTGGCGCAGCGACGCCTCCGGGGCGCTCACGACGCTGACCGGGTCCGAGGGCCTCACCGGCCTCATCGGCCAGCGCTGGCAGGATCTCGCCGGGAACGGCCGGATCACCGGCGCCGACGGGATGTTCGCGGCGCTGGGCGAGCGCATGACCTTCCGCGCCGAGCCGGCCTGCCTGGATCTCGGCGACGGCCCGTTCCAGGTCGAGCTGTCCGGCGCACCGCTGGGGCGGGGGGACGCGGCGTTCTCCGGCTTCGGCGGGTTCGGGCTGGTGCGCAGCGTGCCGGCAGCGCGCGTTGCGAACACGGCGTCGGCCCCGATCGCACCGGCCGCGACGCCCGAAGAACCACTGGCGCCCGATGCCTCCGCCCTGTCAGTGCCGGCGCCCACCGCGCCGGAGCCCGCGAGCGCCGAACCGGCGGCAGCCGTGGCTGTCCCGCCCGCCGATTGCGCCGCCCCGATCCCGGCCGAGCCGGAGCCCACGATCGCCAGCGACGAGCGGCAGCCGGAGGCGCCTGCGGTCCCGAACGATGCGCCGGCCGCCGCAGCCCCCTTCGAGCCGCCCGCCCCTGCCGCGACCGTCGAACCGCCGCCGCTCTCGACCGACGAACACGCCGCCTTCCGGGAGATCGCGCGGGCGCTCGGAGCCCGTTATGCCGGCGACGACGCGGAGACCGAGAGCCCGGCGCCCCGGGGCGGCGCGGTCATGCCGTTCCCCGGCCCGAATACCGGCCCGAATAC